>CAMMWS010000023.1:0-26235 GCA_946500695.1 uncultured Mycoplasmatota bacterium
AGAAGTAGTTATGGGTAGTAAAGAATATTATATGGTTCCAGTTTATGTTATGCTTGCAGAGGATTTTGTTTGTGGAGAGGTTGATTATAAGTTTTTAGATAAGATAATCGTATCTGAAACTAAAAATGGTTATCAAGAGTTAGATGGCTTTAATAATTTTGTTATTTTAAAGTCTGAAAGAGATGATAATAAAAAACTAAGTATTGTTAATTATGATGAGTGTCTATATTTAAACAGTGATGATTTTACTGAAGAAAATAGGGTGTTAGTTGATGATACCTTTGATAGAGATAATTATATTAAAGATAATTTCGAAAATTTTATAAAGATGAAAAGGGTGAAAGTAAAAAAAATAGGAGGATATAGATGAGACCTAGAATTTATAAAGTGCCTTTTTATGTTATAACAGAAGAGTTAGCAGATTACTTTTGCGAAGATTCTGGTTTTGTAGTAGTTAAAAAGAATATTTTTGGTAATAATAAGGAAATAATTATAGGTTTTAATAATTTTTATAATGTAAGTTATATTGATTATGACAATTCTAATAATAGATTATGGGGTAAACAAAAGTTAAACTATAATCCAGATTATTATTGGAAAACTAAAGAGCATGGCTTTGCTCTTACACTTCAAACTAGTGATTTTAAAGATAAAAATTTGGCAACTTTAAAAGATATAGATGAGTGGGAACAAAATTTTGAAACTAGTGAGTTTTATAAGTACTATCAACAAATGCATATATTTGATAAAGATGAGAAGAAAGCAATAAGAGATAAAGTTAAAAGTATAAGTAAGAGGCGATTTGATGGAAAATTTTGAGAAAGCTAAAGAGAATTTTTTAAGCAAAGAAAAAAACTTAAGTAAATATGCTGCTAAAAGCAGTGATGCTATTAGGTTTAAAGAGGAAAATGAAGATATTAGGCCTCCATTTTTTCATGATATAGATAGAATAATTCACTCTTTATCTTATACAAGATACTTAAATAAGACTCAAGTTTATACTCTTAATTCTAATGATCATGTCAGTAGAAGAATTACTCATGTACAATTAGTTAGTAAGATTGCAAGAACAATAGGTAGGGCTTTAAACTTAAATGAAGACTTAATAGAGGCCATTGCCTTAGGTCATGATATTGGGCATACTCCTTTAGGACATGCTGGGGAAGCAATCTTAAATAGATTATCGCTTAAAGAACTAGGAGAATATTTCGCTCATAATATTCAAGGAGTAAGATACTATATGAGTGTAGCAACTGATGGGAAAGGACTTAATTTAACACTTCAAACATTAGATGGTATTATGACTCATAATGGGGAGATGTTAAGTCCTATATATGAACCAATGAAGAAGGATAAGGACGAGTTTTTATCCGAATATAACGAAAGTTATAAAGACTTAAAGAAATCTAAAACATATCGTCCTATGACATTAGAAGGTTGTGTAGTTAGAATTAGTGATATTATAGGATATATTGGTAGAGACATTGAAGATGCTATTATGATAGATAGATTTAAAAGAAGTGATATACCTAAAGAAATTAGGGATGTATTAGGTGATAATAATAGGGATATTGTTAATACGATAGTTTTAGATATTATTAATGAAAGTATAGATAAACCATATATTAAGATGAGTGATAAAGTCTATAAAGCTTTATTTGCGTTAAAGAAGTTTAATAGTGATAATATTTATAGATATTCTATGACTAAAGAAGAGCTTGATTATTATGAGAAAAATATTTATAAGTTATATCATATTTATTTGGATGATATAAAAGAAGGTAAGTTGGATAGTAGTATTTATCAAACGTTTTTGTTACATCAGTCTAAAGGATATTTAGATAATACTAATGTTAAAAGACAAGTAATAGATTTTATTGCTGGTATGACTGATGACTTTTTAGTAAGAGAGATCAGAAATTATGAGTAGAGTATTAGAATGTGGTACTTTAGAGAAAGAAATATTAACTAAAGTAAAGAAAAATCTAAGGGGTAATATACCAACTCTTGCTATTATAAGTTTTAATGATTCTAAATATAGTGATTTGTTGATAGATAAATGTTTAGATTTAGGGATATATTTTAAACATTATAAACTTTATAATACTGAGACTTTAGAAGTTATTTCTTTAATAGATGAGTTAAATAAGAATGAGAAAATAGATGGTATTTTATTAGTAGAGCCTATTCCTAAGAAAATTAATAAATATGCTTGTTATGAGAAGATAAATATAAATAAAGATGTTGATGGGGTTAATCCACTTAATCAATACTATTTATCTATTAATAGACCTAAACTAATTAATTCTACTGTTCTTGCAGTTTTTAAAATATTAGAGTTTTATAAAGTTTCTTTGAATGGTATGAATATAACTGTTATTGGAAGAAGTTATAATATTTCAAAACCTCTTGTAAATTACTTAATAAATAATGATGCAACCATTACTATTTGTCATTCTAAAACTAAGGATTTGGTTAAGATTTTGTCTTGTAGTGATATTGTGATAAGTGTTACAGGGGTTAATAATCTTTTTAGAAGTAGTGATTTGAAAGATGGTTCTATTGTTATAGATGTAGGGTTAGGTGATATTTTAATAGATAGTGATAATGTTAGTTATACTCCTAAAATTAAAGGTGTTGGAATTATCTCTATTGCTACTCTTTTAGAAAACTTAGTTACATCTTGTAAAATATTAAAAGAAAAATTATAATAAATATGGAAAGAAGGTATGTTTAATGAAAATTTATGTGTGTAAAAAATGCGGAAATGTTGTTTTAAAATTAGAAGATAAGAGTGAAGCTTTAGTTTGCTGTGGTGAAAAAATGGAACTAGTTGATGCTAATACTACTGAAGCTGCTACTGAGAAACATTTACCAGTTTATGAGATTAAAGATGGTATGATTAATATTAAAGTAGGGGAAGTAGAGCATCCTATGACTGATGAGCATTATATTTCTTTTATAATTTTTGCAAGTGATGATAATTATATGATTAAAAAATTAAAAGCAGGAGATAAACCAGAAGCAAGTTTTCCTTATAGTAGTGAATATAATAAAATCTATGCTTATTGTAATTTACATAGTTTATGGCTTACTGAAATTAAATAATTATGAATATTTATCATGAATTAAATAAAGTAATAGATTATGTAGAAGATAATTTAGAAGAAGATATTAGTTATGATCATATTGCGGCTATTTTAGGAGTAAATGTTTATACTGCTAGAAAGCTTTTTAGTTTGCTATGTAATAATACAATTTCTGAATATATTAGAAAAAGAAGGTTATCTTTATCTTTTTATGATTTGACGGTGAAGAACGAAAAAATAATTGATGTTGCTATTAAATATAAGTATGAGAATCCTACTTCTTTTTCAAGAGCTTTTTATAACTTTTATGGAGTAAAACCTAGTAGGGCAAAAAAGTTAGCAGAAGGGATTAAAACTTTTCCTAAAATTGTCTTTAAAGAAGAGTTAAATGATAGTGAAGAATTAACTTATAATATTGTATCTTTAGATGAATTTACTTTATATGGTGTAGGTATAAAGACAACGGATGATAAAATTAAAGATGATGCTCCTAACTTTTTTGATGAATGTGTAGAAAAATTTAAGGAGCATCCTGATTATGGTATGGTTAAATATGAAGACAGATATAAAAGTTGTAATTATGAATATTGGTGTTTATATAAGAAAAAACTACCCGGGCTTTCTAAATATATAATTCCTAAAAGTAAATGGATTGTATTTATTATTAATTCTCAAGAAGCTCCTGAAATTAGAAGAATAAGTCAAAAGTTTTATAAAACTATGTTTTTAAATTTGCAATATAATATTAGATCAATACCAGAGCTTGAATATTATCATGATGATATAACAGAATTTTTAATACCAATTGAGGACTAGTAATTGTACTAGTCTTTTTTTACGAAAAAACGTTCTATGTAAGATACTAAAATAATGTTATACTAGATATGAATACATTTGCATGCGATTAGATGCTTTCTCCTTTTTAGAAATGAGTGGTAGTATATGACAAAAAGAGAATTATACTTGGTATTAATAATACTCCTTCTATTTGGCATAATATATATAATGTTATTATTGCAATAGAAAAGCATCTAATTCAAATGAATTAGATGCACCAACAAAAATTTAAGAAAGCATCTAACTAATAGATGTATTCTTTTTATTATATGAAGAATCTCTTCATATATGTATTGTATCATATTTTTTGATAAATTAATAGATCTATTTTTATCTAAAAACTGACAAAATATAAAACATAAATGTCAGTTTTTTTCTTTAGTTTTATGTTAAACTTCACTAAAGGGGAGTTTAATATGGTAGTACAATCTATTTATTTAAATAAAGATAATGTTTCTAAAGAATCTTGGCAGGAACTAATAAATTATGTATGTAAATATAATGGGTATTTTAGAAATTTTAAAATAGTTGTAGAAATATTTAATAATAAGTTAAAATATTATTTAGTAACTAAATACAGAGTTCCACCAACAATAAACTCTATGGATGATTTTTTAATAAAAGAGAATAATGTTAATATAGTAATTGATTATGAAAAAGCTAAACCTGTTGTTTTAGATGTAGATAAAAATGCTGTAGAGCTTTTTGATATTAGTAAATTAAAACATGATAGAGAACTTAAATATATTATTATAAATATAAGAGGAATAGGTAATAAGAGATTATTTAAGACATATATGTTCTTTAAGAATAATAATGCATATATAAGAAGAAGATTTTTGATGGCTAGACCTACTTATATACTTAGTGTTGATTTTAGTAATAATAAGAGATTTTCTTATGAGAAGAAAAATAAATATTTAAATTTAGAAAAAATATTACCACTTTTAACAAATGATAATAAAGGAATGTTTTGTGTAGATTCTTTTCCTTATTTAAGAGGAGAGTTGTTTCTAAATTATAAAGATTATGATTTTTTTAAACACTCTTTAATAATAGGAAGTAGTGGTAGTGGTAAATCTAAACTTATTAGTCTTTTAGTAAAAAATATAATGCTTAATAATAATGATGATTATAAAGTTGTTATAATTGATCCTCATGCTTCTTTACAAAATGATTTAGGAGGGTTAAATAAGACAAGAGTTATTGACTTTTTAAATGATAAAGTTGATTTGTTTACATCAGGAAATACTGATATTGTGATAAAAAGTGAATTAATGCTCTCAGTATTTAAAAATTTAATGAAAGATGGATATAATTTAAAATTAGAAAGAGTCTTACGTTATACTATCTATTTATTATTAACTAAACAAGATTTTTCTTTTTCTAATATTAGAAAGGTTTTATTAGATATAGAGTATAGAAATAATTTAGTAAAAGAATTAACACCTTATTTAAATGATACAGTTATATCTTTTTTCTTAACTGAATTTAATGATTTAAAGACTAATTATTATAATGAAAGTATATCGCCTTTGATTAGTTTTATTGACGAGATGCTAGTGTTTTCTACTTTTGATAAGTTTGATGAAAATGTAATTGATGTAGTTAGTGAGAATGATTTAACAATATTTTCATTAGATAGAAGTATTTTAGGTGATAGGATTGTTAAAACTATTTCTTCTTTAGTAATGGAAGAAATATTAGAAGCGGCTATTGAAAATAAAATTAATAAAAAATTACTTTTAGTTGTTGATGAAGTAGCTTTATTAGAAAATCCTATTATGGAAAGATTATTATCAGAAGCTAGAAAGTTTGGTATTTCTTTAGTGTTTGCTGAACAGTATTTTGGACAAATTAGTAAAAAATTACAGGAATCTATTTTTGCTAATGTTATAAATTATTATGCTTTTAGAATATCAAGAGATGATGCTCTTCTTTTAAAAGATGTTTTAGATGTTAAGTTTGCTAAAACGGCTACAGAAGATGATAAAATAAATTTATTTACAGGATTAAATAATAGAGAAGTAGTAGTGAGAATTAGTAAAGGTGGAAAGATTTTGCCAGTATTTAAAGCTAAAACTACTGATTTTGAAGCAGTTCCTTTAGTTAGAGATAAAGTTAAGATATTTACTAAAATAAAAGATGTTTCTAATAATGTTAAGTTAAATTTGTCTAATTATACAAATAAAAAATTAAAAGATATATTAATAACTTTATCTAATAGTAGAAAAAGACATGGTGATAAAGTATGAGTGAAGAAGATGCTTTAATCGTAATAGATAAGATTTTTAAGGCTGTGTTTTTAATTAATAATACTAATACCTTAGAGGAAATATTAGAGAAGTATGCTTTTGATATAAAGCTTCCTAGAAAAGTATATGATAGTAAAACACAGGAAGAGACTTATACTGATTTTGATAATGCTAAGTTCTTTATTACTAAAGATAATATGGAATCAGTTGATAGTACTAAAGGCTTTATTCTAGAGAAAAAGAATTTTAAAAGTTTAGATGAAATTATAAAGACATGGGAGAGTATTAATACAATAACTACCAATAGATGTTATAATTCTACTTATGTTTCTAAAAGCGATACTATTTATGACTCTAGTTATGTTTATAATTCCTCTAATTGTTCTAATTCAAAAAATATAGTATTTTGTGATGGCTGTGGTAAAAGTGAATATTTATTAGCATCACAAAGAAGTGGTAGTTGTACTTTTTCAATTAGAGTAGATGATTCTAGTAATTGTAGTAATTGTTATAGTGTTATTTGTTCTAATAAAATTAGTAATTCTTTATTTATTCAAGATTGTTTTAACTTGGATGAATGTATTTTTTGTTCTCATATTGCTAATAAAAAATATTGTATTTGTAATATGCAGTTTGAAAAAAGTGAATATTTTGCTATAAAAAAGATAATAATAGAATGGATAGTAAATTCTTAGTATCAAATTGTTATATTAAGCATATTATATTTAGACGTTAAATTTTAAGTAAAGTGCACAATTAAGTGCATTACGACCCAAAATGTGTATTTTCATAAGAAAATGCACATTTTTTAGTCGTTTTAAGAAGAAAACAATGGTGTAAAATAAGAAAATGTGGTATATTATATTCCGACAAGGGACTTTTATCTCACGTCAAAAAGTGTAGAAATTGTACATTTTTTAAAATTAAGTGCACAACGTCTACATTATAGTCAATGATTAATTTATGGCAATTTGTTTGTCGAAGAAATAATTATAGTTGGTTCCTATAATTATTTTTTTAATATTTTAATAAATCGTAGGTTAAATTAACTTCATCTGATTTAATGAAATGACAGCCTAATTTTTTTAGTATATATTCATCACATAAGAATAACATTGCTTCATAAGGTGATTTACCATTTAATGAATCTCTACATAGTGAATTAATATTATTCATTATTAAATTACAATCTTCTTGATTTATATTTTTAAATGAAGAACCTTTAGGTAAAATATATCTAATAAACTCATGATTTTTTTTCAATCATACCTTTTTGACAAGATGCATGTGGATCGCAGAAAAATAAATGAGTAACATACTCACCTGTAGAATGAATACATTCAATATTATTGACATCAAAAAATTCATGACCATTATCAGTAAGAATAACTTGAAATAAATCTTTATAAATATCTAAAGGAATAAGATTTTGCAATATTTCAAATATTCTAGTAACTTCATTGGTAGTTTGAGATTCTAATTTAAAAATAAGCATAAATTTAGATTTTCTCCATAAAAGAGTAAGAAAACAATCATTTTCATTTTTTAAACCTTCAACGGTATCCATTTCTACAATGTTTGAATCTGGATTGTTAGAAATAAATTCAATAAAATCAGTATATTTCCTGTTTATTAATATTTCCCTTTCTTTTCTAGTTCTTCTATTACTAGAATTTTTTCTTTTTTTATATTTTACTATCCTAGGAAAGTCTAGAGGACCAAATTCAAAAACACCATCGTTAATATATCGATAAAAAGAACTTTTACTAAAGTCTAAAATATCAGGATGATTGATATATAAATGATTAGTTGTTTGTCCTTTTTTGATAAGTGGAGTGATTACTTCATTAATAGTGTGCACTTCTTCTGGTGTCAAATTAATGCCTTGTCTACAAGATTTTATTAATTCATCATATGCTCTTTGTGCTTCTCTAGCATAATAAGTCCATCTAATTTTTCTACATCCAGATCTTGATTTACAACCATTACAGACATGAGGAGAATGTTTTAGTCTCTCACAAGACAAATCTAAATCTGGATGATTAATTTTATAATTATTCCAACTAGATGGTTCAGAATATTTTTTGTTTCTATCTATTTCTCTTAAAATAGTAGAATGATTTCTGTTAATTTCTTTAGAAATTTGATTAATGGATTTATTTTCATTTAATCCATCTTCTATATTTTTTCTATCTTCATAAGATAGATGACAATAGTTTGTCATGTTCAATGCCTCCTTTAATGACAAACAAATTGCTTAAGAAGATATTATATACATTTTTAAAACTAACTGCACATTAATTGTGCACTTTCAAAAAAAATCAACGTATTATATTTAGAATACAAATTCTTAAAAAAAAGCTTGATTTTTTTAAAAAAATATGCTAAAATTTTACTCGTATTATGGTTAGGGGATCCTAACCTATATTAATATATTTTGAGGTGATTATAATGGGAAACAAAAAAGTAGTTTATTTAACAGAAGATGGACTTAATGATTTGAAAAAAGAGTTAAGTGAATTAATAAATGAGAAAAGACCTGCTAATATAGAGGCTATTAAGGAAGCACGTAGTTTAGGGGATTTATCTGAAAATGCTGACTATGATGCTGCTAAAAATGAACAAGCTCAAATTGAAGGTAGAATTAAAACTATTGAGAAGATGCTTGAAAATGTAGAGATTATTAAAGATGTTCCTAAGGATGTTGTTGGTCTTGGTAGTACTGTTGCTATTAAATATGTTGATGATGAAGATGATACTGATGAGTATCAAATAGTAGGTAGTCAAGAAGCTGATCCTTTTGAAGGAAGAATTTCTAATGAAAGTCCTATTGCAAAAGCTTTGTTAAATCATAAAGTAGGAGATATTATTACTGTAGAAAGTCCTAATGGTAGTTATGATGTTGAAATAACAGAAATAAAATAGTCCATAGGGCTTTTTTTTCATAAAGAAAAGATAAGTTAAAGCTTATCTTCTATAAAATGGTGGATAAATTGGATATATGGGATATACAGGGATAGGGTATACTGGATAGTAGTTTGGTCTATTATTATTACCTATACTATAACCTATAACACCACCTATGATTAAGGGGATGAATCCGCCTCTATTATTATTTTGATAGAATGGTCTATTGTACATAAGACATTCCTCCTTTGTTAGTAGTTTATGTTTACTATCTGCAGCTTGCAAAGTTTAATGCCTAAAAATTGCAAACTATTATTTTCAAAATGTTAAGTTTGTGTTACAATTAAGTAAAGTTAGAGGTGATGATTTAGATGAAAAGAAAAAGTGTACAAAATAAAAAACAGAATTATGTAGTTTTGGTATTTATATATGTTGTTGTAATTGTTGTAGTTTTATATCTAGCTAGTTGGTATAATACTTATAAAAATTATCAAGAGGAAATACCAGTATTGCAAGATGTGGTTTCAGAGATTAATCCTTCTGAAGTTACACATTATTTGACAGAAAATCCATCACCAGTTTTATATTTGTGTTCAGCAAGTGATAGTGATTGTAGAGAGTTTGAAGAAAGTATAAAAGATAATTTAACAAATAATGGATATGAAGATTTGGTTTATGTTAATTTAGAAGACGTAGATGATAAAACTAGTTATGTAAATGAATTGCTTAAAGATTCTGATTTTACTATCGATAGAACTCCTTGTTTAATTAAATTTACGGAAGGTAAGGTTACAGCAGTGGAGGATGGGCTTAATGGGGCAGTTCTAACAAGAGATGAAGCGTTAAACTTTCTTGATGTTAATTTAGAAACAGGACAATAGTCTTGTTTTAGTTTAGGAGGATTTTTATGAATCATATAGTTTTATTTGAACCAGAGATACCACAAAATACAGGTAATATAATGAGAACTTGTGTAGCGACTAATACAAAGTTACATTTGATAAAACCATTAGGTTTTTCTTTAGATGAAGCGCATCTTAAAAGAAGTGCTGTTAATTATATAGAAAAACTTGATTATGAAGTGTATGAAAATTGGGATGATTTTAAATCTAAAAATAAAGGAGTTTATTATTATTTAACGAGATATGGAAGGAAACCTCATACTAGTTTTGATTATAGTAATAAAGAAAACTTAGATTTATATTTTATTTTTGGTAAAGAGTCAACAGGTATTCCTAAAGAAATTTTAAAAGATGATTTAGATCATTGTCTTAGAATACCAATGACATCTAACGTTAGGGCTTTAAATGTTTCTAATAGTGTAGCGATTGTTATATATGAAGCATTAAGACAACAAAATTTTAATGATTTGTTAAGGGAAGAGCCTGATGGTAGTGATGGAGGACCTTTCAAAGGAGCGGATTATTTAGAAAGATAGTTGTATTTATTAATTGCTTACTTTAAAAAAAATTGACAAATGTTTGATATTATGATAAAGTATCAGAACGCAGTAAGAAAGGAGCAATTAATGGATAAATATCACTATCAAATTAGACCAGAAACTACGCAACGTTTGGCAGATGCTAGGTGTGGAAAGACAGCTTTTAATATTATAACAAAGCAACCATATATGGTTAGTCAAAGCGAAGCTATTGTTCATTCAACAGTTTCTGAAAGTTCTATAAATGATAAACCTTTTGACCTTGATGAATTTTTAAGGGAAACTGAAGAAAAAAATTATAGTTATGTACAATCAAGTGTAAATATGCATTATGGCAATAGAAAAAGATAATCGATTACTAAAACGATTATCTTTTTTTAGTTATTTTTATTAAGCAGCTTGTTTATCTTGTTTTCTTAAACTTCTAATTTCTCTTGCACTCATTCTAATTTTTGTTCCATCTTCAAGTCTGATTACTTGTAAATTTGGTTTTTGTTGTTTTTTAGTAGCGTTTAAAGCATGTGATCTACTATTTCCAGTTAAAGGCTTTTTGCTAGTAACTTTTTTTGCCATAATAATTCCTCCTTTACTAAACGTTTCTGCTTTATAACTTTACCATAAATATAACATAAAGTCAAATAAAATATATTAAATTTGTTGACTGTGCGTACGAACGTATGATATAAATGAAGAAAGGAGAGTGATTAGATGTATAACTTATTATATGTTAAGAGTAATTACTCTCTTCTTTCTAGCCTTTTAACTATTGATGATATTATAAACTATAATATAAAAAATAAGCGAGGCTCTGCTGTTATCTGTGATGATAATATGTATGGTACTATGGAGTTTATTAAGAAATGCCAGAGTAAAAATATAAAACCAGTTATTGGGTTAGAAGTTTCTATTAATAATTATAAGATATTATTGTATGTGAAAAATTATCAAGGGTATCTTAATTTGATTAAGATATGTACGATGCAAAATGATCATACTTTGACTATAGATAGTCTTATTAGATATAAAGATAATCTTTTTTGTTTAGTACTTTATAGTAGTTTAGACTTTTATTTAGAATATAAAGATGAACTTCAAGATATTTATCTTGGTTTTAGTGATAAAAAAGAAGAGGCAGAATGTTTAGTTATTACTAATAATATTATTTATTTAAAACCTTGTTTATATAAAGATAAGCAGGATAGTGATTATTTAAAATATCTTTATTTAATTAGAGATGGGAAGACTTTAAATGATAATATTACTTATGATGTTTTAGATAAAGAATTGAATGTAACTGATATTATTAATACTTATGAAAATGTAGGATTACTTAATACTTTAAAAATGGTAGATAGTTGTAATTTAGAGTTTCCTAAAGCTAGTTTATTACTTCCTATATATGAATGTCCTAAGGGAGTAGATGCTTCTATTTATTTAGCTTCATTAGCAAAGGCAGGGCTTAAAAAACGTCTTAATAATAATATTAGTAAGCCTTATCTAGAAAGATTAATTTATGAACTTAATATAATTAATGAAATGGGTTTTGCTAATTATTTTCTTGTTGTATATGACTTTATTAGATATGCGAAAAAGAAAGGAATATTAGTAGGACCAGGTAGGGGTAGTGCTGCTGGTTCTTTAGTAGCATATTCCTTAGGTATTACAGAAATAGATCCTTTAAAGTATAATTTGTTATTTGAAAGATTTTTAAATCCAGAACGTAAAACTATGCCAGATATAGATACGGATATTCCTGATATATATAGAGATGATATTATTTCTTATGTTACTAATAAATATGGTAAAAAAAGAGTGTCAGGTATTGTTACTTTTGCAACTCTTGCCGCTAAACAAGTGTTAAGAGATGTTTCACGTATTTTTAGTGTGCCTTTATATAAAGTAGATAGATTAACTTCTTATATTCCTGTTATGTCTCATAGAAAGTTAAGTGATTTTTTTAATGAGAATAATAGTTTTAGAGAATATATAAACAGTGATGAGGTTTTATCAAAAGTTTATAAAGTAGCATGTGTTTTAGAAGGATTTCCGAGGCAAATTGGAACTCATGCTGCAGGTATTGTTATGTGTAAGAAAGATTTAGATGAAGTTATACCCCTTACTAAGAATGATGATATGTATTTAACTGGATATTCTATGAATTATTTAGAAGAGTTAGGCCTTTTAAAGATGGATTTCCTTGGAATTAGAAATCTTACTATTATTATGAATGTTATAGATATGGTTTTAAAAAATAGAGGTATAAAAATAGATTTTAATAATATTCCTTTAGATGATAAAGAAACTTATGATTTATTTACAAGAAGTGATACAAGTGGTATTTTTCAGTTTGAATCTAGTGGAATGAGAGGTTTTCTTAGAAAACTTAAACCTAGTAATTTTAATGATTTAGTAGCAGCGATTGCTTTATTTAGACCTGGTCCTGCTGAAAATATTGATTTATATATTGCAAGAAAAGAAGGACGTGAGCGGGTAATTTATCAAGATAAGTCTTTAGAAAGGGTATTAAAAGATACTTATGGAATTATGATTTATCAGGAACAGATAATGCAAGTAGCACATATATATGCTGGTTATACTTTAGGAGAAGCGGATATTTTAAGAAGAGCGATTAGTAAGAAAAAAGTAGATGTTTTAAAGAATGAAGAAAGTAAATTCTTAGAAAAGTCTAAAGCCTTAGGACATGATGATGCTACTTCTAAGACAATATTTGCAAGTATTATGAAATTTGCTGGTTATGGTTTTAATAAATCTCATGCCGTTGCTTATTCTCTTGTCGCTTATAAAATGGCTTATTTAAAAGTTCATTATAAATTAGAGTTTTATGCTAACTTACTTAATAATGTAATAGGTGCTAGTTCTAAAATGCAAGAGTATTTAAGGGAAATAAGAAGTCATGATTTAAAAGTGTTAAAACCTGATATAAATAAAAGTTCTAATAAGTTTGTTATTAATGATAATAATATAATATTTCCATTTTCTACTATTAAAGGTGTAGGAAGTAGTGTTTCTAGTTTAGTGTTAAAAGCAAGAGATGAAGAATTTACAGATATATATGATGCCTTTTCTAAATTAGTTAGAGCAGGAGTTACAAAGAAACAATTAGAATCTTTAATTAATGCTGATGCTTTTAGAAGTTTAGGTTATAATAAAAAGACACTTATTACTAATTTAGATAGTTTAGTTAATTATGGTACTTTGACTGTTGATCTTGATGAGAGTTTGGTATTAAAACCAGAGATAATTTTAACTAATGAGTTTTCAAATAATGTTTTATTAGAACAAGAAGAAGAGTGCTTTGGTTTTTATATTAGTAATCATCCTGTTACTACATATAAGAGTAAGTATCAAAATATTATAAGTATTAATAATTTAAGTAATTATTTTAATAGAATAGTTAGTACTATAGTAATGGTAGAGAAAGTTAAAGCGATTAAGACTAAGAAAAATGAAGATATGGCTTTCATAACTGCTAGTGATGAGACGGGTTCAATTGATTTTATCTTTTTTCCTAGAGTATATAAAAATAATATGGATATTAAAAAAGGAGATATTTGTATATTTACAGGAACAGTAGAGAAAAGATATGATGAATTACAATTAGTAGTTAGTAAAATTAATTATATAAGGAGAGAAAATGAAGAAGAGTAATATTATATTATCAATTGTTTTAGTTATTGTTTTGTTAGGAATAGATTTATTGTTAAAATACTTAGTTAGTACTTATTTAACAACTGTTAATATTATAGATAATTTCTTTTCCTTAACCTATGTTTTAAATGATGGGGCAGCCTTTTCTTTATTTGCAAGTAGGACTTATCTATTAATACTTATCGCTTTAATATGTCTATTCTTTATTATTTATGAATTAAAGAATAATTTAGATGATAGAGTACTTTCTATAGGTTATTCTCTAGTCTTAGCAGGTCTATTAGGTAATTTTCTTGATAGATTAATAGATGGTTACATTATAGATTACTTATCATTTAAAATATTAGGATATAACTATCCTATCTTTAACTTTGCAGATATATTAATAGTAGTAGGAATAATTGTAGTTATAATTAAAGAAATATTAAAAGAAAGAGGTAAGAAAAATGAAGTTAGAAGTAAATAGTGAAGGTGTAAGACTAGATAGTTATATTGCAAGTAACAGTGATTTATCTAGGAGTAGAGTATCTAAGTTAATTAGTGACAATAAAGTACTTGTTAATGGTAAAGAGAAAAATGCTAGTTATAAAGTAAAACTAGGAGATGTTATTGAAGTGAATGTTGAAGAAGAGATAAATTTTGATAATCTTGAGCCTACTAATATTCCTCTTGAAATTGTTTATGAAGATGAATACTTAATGATTATTAATAAACAAAGTGGACTTGTTGTTCATCCTGCTCCAGGTCATGTTACTGATACTTTAGTTAATGCTCTTTTATACCACTCTAAAGTAAGTAAAGATGGTACCTTTAGACCAGGTATTGTTCATCGCCTTGATAAAGATACTAGTGGTTTAATGGTAGTTGCAAAAGATGCTAAAACTATGGAATTACTTAGTGATATGATTAAAAATAAAAAAATAGAAAGACATTATCTTGCCATAGTTGATGGAGTTATCTTGCATGAGACTGGTACTATAGATGCTCCTATTGGAAGAGATGAAAATAATAGACAAAAGATGGCTGTAACCGCTCATAATAGTAAAGATGCAATAACTAACTTTAAAGTATTAAAAAGATTTAAAAATAATACTTTAATAGAATGTATCTTAGAGACAGGTAGAACTCATCAGATAAGAGTACATCTTAACTACATTAAACATCCTGTTAGTAATGACCCTTTATATGGTAATCATAAAAATGTAACAGAGTTTGGGCAAATGCTACACTCTAAGAGCATTAGATTTATCCATCCTATTACAGGTAAAGAGTTATATTTTGAGAAAATACCACCTAAAGAGTTCTTAGATTATTTAAAGACTTTGGAGAGTGAAAATAATGAATAAAGAAATTCCCCAAAGTGTTTTAGAATATGGTTTTGATTTTGACTGGGATGAGAAAGATGTTTGGAAGCTTGACTATCCTGAATAAGAAATTAGTATTGAAATACTAGAATGGCATTTTGATATTCCATTTTGGAACTGGAATAATGAGTGGTATGTTTTAAAGCCTCTTGATGTTATGATGAATAAAGACAGACTAGTTATTTTGGATGGACTTCATAGACTTGTAAAGTGTAAATTATTAGGCATGAATAAAGTTAAAGTAAGAATAATTCCTAGAAGTGAAATACCTAATATATCTAAGAAAGGATGATAAGACAATATGAATGTAAATAACAAAGAATTTTTAGAGTTTTTAGTGAAAGCAAAGAAAGGTACTTATGCTAATAGTGATGCTCCTAAAGTTTTACCAAGTAGGTTAAAGTCAAAAGATTATGAGTTTACAGATGGCGACTTTACTTATCATGATACTTATTTTGGTGGAGTTAAGTTTATTGGTGAAGAAGTAGTTTATTATAATGATAATATTCTTTGGGGAATGAATTATTATGGTGTTACAATAGATGATAGCCTAACTGAAGAAGTGATGGACAAAGTATTAAGAGTAGCTCTTATGAAAGTAGGAGAAGATAGGAGTGTTATTCCGGTTAGAGGTCCTAAAGAATTTGTAAATGATGATTACCTTTATACCTTTAACGTAGATGGTGATATGGAAAACTTTATAGGTACTGAACAGATATATAAAGGTGATAAATTAATCTATGAATTAAAATGTCATGGTGGTATAATTAAATAGGAGAAGTTGCTTATGAGTAAAATGATTGTAATGGACATGGATGGAACATTATTACGCTCTGATGATACTTGTTCTAAAGAAGTAGAAGAGTATTTAAATAAATTAAAAGAAGAGGGAAATATTATAGTGCTTGCAACAGGGAGGTGTTTTGAAGAGGTTATGTCATCAGTTGATAATGCCTTTTTTGCAAATTATATTATTAGCCATACTGGAAGTGTAATTTATGATATTTCAAAAGAAAAGTTTATTTTTGAAAGTAAAATACCTGTAGATAGTGTAAATGAAATAGCATCTTTGTATGATGAGAAAACTATAGAACGTATTTCTTTTGTTACTTTAAATAAATATAATCGTTTTACTTTAGACTATTATCAAGACAGTAAGTTTGTTCATATGATTTCAGATGTTAAAGAATTAAAAGATATTTGTAATGACGTATTTAATATTTGTATCCGTTTAAAACAAGATAATTATGTTAATACTCTTATAGATGAAATGAAAATAAAATTTAAAGATTTAGATTTTATTATTATGCAAGATTCTTTTGGTAGTGACAAGAGAATTGAAATAGTTTCTAATGGTGTTAGTAAATCTACTTCTATAGATAAGTTAGTAAAATTAGAATCTATGGATAAAAAAGATGTTATATGCTTTGGTGATGGACTTAACGATATAGATATGCTTGAATACTCTTCTGTTAGTGTAGCGATGGGTAATGCTTTAGAAGATGTGAAAAATGTTTGTAAATATGTTACAGATACTAATGATAATGATGGAATTATTGTTTTTTTGAAAAAATATTTGGGTGATTAATATGAAAGTACTTAGTTTGACTGAACCATATGCAACTTTGATAAAAATTGGTAAAAAGAGAATTGAAACTAGAAGTTTTAAAACTAATTATAGGGGAGAGTTGTATATTCATGCTAGTTCTACGAAAATTCCTAAAGAATGGAAAAATAATGAAGAATTGATGAGTCTTGTTAAAGATAGTGAGCTTTCCTTTGGTTATATCATTTGTAAATGCAAATTGTTAGACTGTGTTTATATGGATAAAGAGTTTTTAGATAAAATAAAGAAAGATAAATTAGAGTTTATCTGTGGCGATTATAGAATTGGTAGATATGCTTGGATTTTAGGAGATATTGAAGTATTAGACAAGCCTATATTTGCTAAAGGAAAGCTAAGTATTTGGAATTATGAAGAAGATAATAGTAAATAATTTATAAAATAGATAAAAGTAATGAGTAAGTGAAGTTTGATAAATAAGTAGTAATATTTGTTATGTATTTATTTCTTATATAAAATATGTTAAAATATATAACGAAGGGGAGATATCAATGGAAGAACATGTTATAGATATGAATGAAAAAAATACTCTAGCCATGAAACTTTTGCATTATTTTATTACAGAAAAAGGATATACTCCGATAATATTGCAAGGCGCTGAAGATGAGATTTGGCTTGAAAATCTAGATGAAGATTATAAAGTAGTTAGATTAGTTATGAGATATATTCATAATGATGAGCAATATAAATTTGATGTTTTTAAGACAAATAGAATTTTAAGAAAGATTAGGAAAAAAACATTATCGTTTAAATTAAATACTTTAAGTATATTTTTAGATCTTGGTGGTAGTGTTAATTTAGATGAATTTAAAAGTGATAATATAACAGCGGTTGAAGTACATGAAGATGCTGATGTTAAGAAAAATAAATTATTAAAGTCTGTTTTTCCTGATTTATCTCGTAAATTAAAATTTAGTGAAGAAGGAATAGAGTTATTTATAAAAGTTACTAATGATATAAATGATCATAATAAAAAAGATCAAGAAAAAGTTGCGGATGTATTTGCACCTAAAAAACCTATAGTTACTTATGCTTTAATTATAATTAATTTATTTGTATTTTTATTCCCGACTTTTATGGGAAACTTTGATGAAGTAACAGCATATTTAGGTTCTTTTGGGCCATTTGTTAAGATGGGACAATATTATAGATTATTAACAGCAGCTTTTGTTCATGCTAATCTTGCTCATTTACTATTTAATATGTATGCATTGTGGATTATAGGAATGCAGCTTGAAAGTTTTATTGGTAAATGGAGATTTTTAGTAGTTTATTTATTTAGTGCTGTTTGTGGGTCCTTATTATCAGTGGTAATTACACCAGATGCTTTAAGTGTAGGTGCTAGTGGTGCTATATTTGGTTTGCTTGGTGCTTTACTATATTTTGGATACCATTATCGTATTTATTTAGGGACGGTTATTAAAAGTCAAATTATTCCACTTATTGTAATTAACTTGTTATTAGGATTTATGGTTCCTGGTATAGATAATGCCGCTCATATAGGTGGTTTAATTGGTGGAGCTTTAATGATGATTGCCGTAGGAGTTAAATATAAGAGTAGTAAGTTTGAACAGATTAATGGTTTAATTGTTAGTTTAATCTTTTTAGGGTTTTTAGTATATATGGCTTTATTTGCCTAAAGGAAATTAGGTTTATACCTAATTTTTCTTTAATGTTTACTACGAACTAAAGTTTTATTAATAAGGAGTATAACAAAGAGTACAATCAGAGGTGATAGAATGATAGCAGGTGTTTTAGTTGAAGTAACTAATAAAAGTGTGGATAGAATATTTGATTATATTATTCCTAGAGAATTAGAATCTAAAATAAAAACTGGAAAAAGAGTACTTGTTCCTTTTGGTTCTAGATCTTTATTAGGCTTTGTTTTAGAAATAAAACAAGTAAGTGATGTTAATAATTTAAAAGAGATATATGATGTTATAGATGATGAAGTAATACTAAATAAAGAATTATTAGAATTAGGACAGTATTTACATAAAACAACTCTTGCATCCTTAATTAGTTGCTATCAAGTTATGCTTCCTAAAGCTTTAAAAGCTAGTATTAAAAGTAATGTTAATAAAAAATATAGAAAAGTTTATTATTTGAATGATTTTTCTAATAAGAAAATAACGGAAAAACAGCAAGAAGTTATAGATTTATTTAAAGATAAGGATAAATTGAATCGAGATGAGTTGAAAGCTGTTTCTTTATCTATTCTTAATACTTTGGTAAAGAAAGATATTTTAAGAGTAGAGGAAGAGGAAGTTTATAGACTAGATTATGAGAAAGAAGATCAAAAAATAAAAAAACTTACATCTTTGCAAGAGTCATGTGTTAATAATATTTTAAGTACAGAAAAATTAGTTTCTTTACTTTTTGGAGTTACTGGTAGTGGTAAGACGGAAGTATATATGGAGTTAATAGCTAGATACCTCGAGAAAGGTCTTAAGAGTATTGTTTTAGTACCAGAAATATCTTTAACACCACAGCTTATTAAGAGGTTTCAAGAAAGGTTTGGAGAAAGAATAGCTTTGTTACATAGTTCTTTATCAGATGGAGAAAAGTATGATGAATATAGACGAATTGTAAGAGATGAAGTTGATATTGTAATAGGGGCTAGAAGTGCTGTTTTTGCACCTATTAAAAATCTTGGACTTATTATTATAGATGAGTGTCATAGTGATGCTTATAAACAAGAAAATAATCCTAGGTATAATGCTAAAGAAGTAGCGATAAAACGAGCAGAAGTAAATAATGCTAAAGTTGTTTTAGGTAGTGCAACACCAATGCTTGAAGAATATGCTAGAAGTTTAAAGAATGTTTATAATCTTGTAACTTTAAAAAGTAGGGTTAATGGCAGTTTGCCTTTAGTAGAGTTAATTGATATGAATAAAGAAATTAAACGGTCTAAAGGGCATTTTTCGCTACCTTTAATTAAAGAAATTAATAGTGTTATCGAAAAGGGGGAGCAAGTAATACTTTTGTTAAATAGAAGGGGGTATTCATCTTTTGTTACTTGTTCTAATTGTGGAGAGAGTATTAAATGCCCTAACTGCGATATTACTTTAACATATCATAAAAGCAGTAATATTTTAAGATGTCATTATTGTGGTTATGCTACTAAATATCAGGTTACTTGTCCTAGTTGTCATGAGAATTCTTTAAAGGATTTAGGAGTAGGCACTGAAAGAATCGAAGAAGAGCTTAATACTATCTTTCCTAATTATAAAGTAATTAGAATGGATGTTGATACTACTAGCAGAAAAGGGGCTCATAAGAAAATGATAGATGCTTTTAGTAGGAGGGAAGCAGATATTTTACTTGGAACGCAAATGGTTGCCAAAGGACTTGATTTTCCTAATGTTACTTTGGTTGGGGTTATTAATGCGGATACTTCTTTAATGTT
Organism: uncultured Mycoplasmatota bacterium; assembly: GCA_946500695.1. Taxonomy (GTDB): domain Bacteria; phylum Bacillota_I; class Bacilli_A; order RF39; family UBA660; genus Onthousia. The sequence goes on from CAMMWS010000023.1 coordinate 20,596, forward strand.
ACCTGACTTTAGAAGTAGTGAGAAAACTTTTGCTTTGCTTAATCAAGTAGCAGGAAGAGCGGGTAGAAGTTTAAAACCTGGTAAAGTTATATTTCAAACATATAATGAAGATCATTATGCCATTAAATATGCAAAAGAAAATGATTATGAATCTTTTTACAAAGAGGAAATGAAAGCAAGAAAACTAATGAAATATCCACCATATTATTATTTGGTTTCTTTAAATATATCTAGTAAAGATAGTAAACAAGCTTTGATAGAGGCAAAAAAATGTGAAAAACTTTGTCTTAAATATTTAGATAAAACTATTATATTAGGGCCTAGTCCTGCTACTATATTTAAAAAGCAAAATATTTATCATTATCAGTTAATACTTAAATATCAGTATCAAGATAATATATATGAGGTATTAGAGAAATTAGTAGAATATTATGCGGCTATTAGTAAAGTTAACTTAGAAGTTGACTTTAACCCCATCCATTTGTAGAGTAAAAATATCTTTTATGATACTGTAAATATGTAAGAGAATTTTCATAAATTAAAAAAAGAGAGCATTCAATGTCTTATGTGTTAAGCGCTTCTCTTGTAATGGGTTTGCCCCTAATTAAACAGAGTATGTTTGTTAGGTGCTTGCTTTTTGTTTTGATGATAATATTATTATAAATTAGATCTAACTGTTCAATAAAACATAGTCAATTATTAATGGTAATTTATGGTAAAGCATTGTAATGATTCTTGACATTATTTCTTATAATAGGTAGAATATTAAAGTATTTTAAGAAAGGGTGATTAGATTGAATATTAATGATTTTAGATATAAGGAATGGAGAGAATTATTAGAAAATGAATATGGTAGGGATTATATGATGGCTGTAGCTAAGTTAAGTGCTAAAGCTGCTTATAATGCTGAACGCTCTTTAAAGGATGCTTATGTTTTAACAGAAGATGAACATTTTGCCTTACTTAAACATCATAAAGAGCCATATAGAAGATTTCTTGATGATGTTTCTAAATATACTAAAGAGGTAGCAGAATTATATAAATATAATCAAGGAAAAGATATAACTTGGGAAATAGTTGGTGTAGACTATAATGGAGCGTTTTTAGTAGAAAAATATGGTGTTGCTGTATATAAACAAGCTAATGATGAGGTACCCTATAAACCAGATAGTAGAGAACGTGATTTTTTAAATGCAAATATAAAGTTGGGTCATTTAGTACATGAGGGTATATCTGCTTCTTCAGTAATTGACTTAGACTTATTACAACAATCACTTGCTAGTAAAGGAATTTCTTCTTATATTGATTATGAAGAAAAAGTTTTCCATTTTAATGCTATTAACCATGTAAAAAAGAAGACACAAGGTACATGTTAGATACTTGCGTAAACATAGCATTTATGATATTATGAATATGTAAAAGAAATTTACATAAATTAAAAAAGAGGAACATTTGATTTGCTAGCGAATGTCTCCTCCGTTTAATTAGGTTTGGACACTCTTCTCAAAAGTTGATTAGAGTGTCGTTATTTATATTTTAATTGCAAGTATTAGTAAGGCAAGACTAATTAGGATAAGAGGAAGTTGTTTTAATGCTTTTAATATAAAAGTTTTTAACTTCATTTCCTTCTACCTCCCTTCTGGAGGTACGACACTCATATCAAATGTTCCTTGTATATATAGTATCATACTATAATCTATATAACAATCGAACAAGAGTTAATTTTAATTGTTAATTTATGGTAATAAAGGGTTTAGATATTCTAACTTCTTTTTTTTGACATAAAATTTATTAGGTGATATTTTATGTTGTTTAATTTATTTGATAGTTTAAGAGGCTTTTTTACTTTTACAGCTAGTTATTCTAATCAAGTTTTTAAAGAGCCACTATCAAAAGAAGATGAAGAAGAATGTATTAAAAAGATGGGAGAAGGTGATCTTTTAAGTCGTAATAAATTAATTGAACATAATCTTAGATTAGTTGCGCATATTGTTAAAAAATTTGATTATAAAAATGTTGATCAAGATGATCTTATTAGTGTGGGGACAATTGGCCTTATTAAGGGAGTAGATACTTTTGTTCCTAATAAAGGTAATCGTTTAACTACATACTGTGCTAAATGTATTCAAAATGAGATATTAATGTATTTTCGTGCTAATAATAAGAATAATAAAAATATATCTTTAAATGAACCAGTAGGTTTTGATAAAGAAGGAAATGAAATATCAATACTTGATGTTATAAAAGCACCACGACCTGATTTTATAGAAGAAATTAATTTAAAAGACAATGTTAAACTCTTAAATGATTATTTAAAAGTTTTAAGTAAAAGAGAAAGAGAAATAATAGTTAAACGTTATGGCTTAGAAGGAAATGATTTTTGGACTCAGAAAATGATTGCAGATAAGCTTAATATTTCTAGGAGTTATGTATCGCGGATTGAAAAGAGAGCTTTAACTAAGATATTTAGAGAGTTTATTAAAAACAATAAGTATAATGATGATTATTTCAGTTAAAAATATTAGTGTGTTGTTAATTATCGTTTAACTTGATATACTAATATTAGGAGTGAAATTATGCAAAGGAAAATAAAGAAAAGACGTATTTCTAAAGGTACTATATTTTTAAATGTTATTTTTAGTTTTGTATTTGTCTTTTTGTTTTTCCTTTTTTTGTTTGTTCCTAAAGTATATTTAAAAGGAGATTATATTGTTAATATTAATATAAATTCTATTTATCGTGATAATGGGGTTAAGTCTTTTAAAAAAATAAAAACTATTAATGAGGTTGATACGTCTAAGATAGGAAGTTATGAGGTTAAATATATTTATAGAGATAATTTGTTTAAGTATAATTTTAGTAGAATAGTTAATGTTAAAGATTTAGAAAAACCTAAAATAGTTTTAGAAGGCGAAGATGTAGAATATTATTGTCCTAACGGAAAGTATCAAGAAAAAGGTTTTAAAGCTTATGATAATGTTGATTTGGATATTACTGATAAAGTTAAGATAAAACATGAAAAAGATAACATTACTTATGAAGTAGAAGATAGTAGTGGTAATAGAACTAAAATTATAAGAAAACTTAGAGAAGAAGATGTAGAAGCTCCTAGTATTAGTTTAAATGGTGATGATAATGTGTTTATTTCTCTTAATGAATCTTATAATGATACAGGCGTTTTAGTAACTGATAATTGCGAAGGCGATTTATCTTCTAAAGTTAAAGTAACTAATGAGGTTGATACGACTAAAATAGGCGATTATAAAGTTATTTATGAAGTAGAAGATAGTAGTAATAATAAGAGTAAAATAGAAAGAAATATTAAGGTTAGAGAGCCTTTAAAAGCTAATACAATTTATCTTACTTTTGATGATGGACCAAGAGATGGTACTACGGATAAGATATTAGATATTTTAAAAGAAAAAGATGTTAAAGCAACATTCTTTGTTACTAATAATGGTAGTGATCTTTTAATTAAAAGGATTGTTACAGAAGGACATTCTATTGGTATTCATACAGCTAGTCATAAATATGATATTATCTATGCTTCAGTAGAAAATTATTTTAATGATTTAGAATTAGTCCGAAAAAGAATTTATGATAATACAGGTGTTGCTACAAAATTAATTAGATTTCCAGGTGGTTCTAGTAATACTATTTCTAAAAAGTATAGTGAAGGGATTATGAGTACTTTAACTAGAGAAACTTTAGATAAAGGTTATCAGTACTATGATTGGAATATTGATAGTGGTGATTCATCTTTTGCTACTAATTCTCATAAATTATATAATAGTGTTATAAATAGTTTATCTCACGATAAGTATAATGTAATTCTAATGCATGATACAAAAACTTATACAAGAGATGCTCTTTCAAAAATAATAGATTATGCTAAAAGTGAAGGTTATAGTTTTGATGTTTTAGATATAAATAAAATGCCTTTAAGACAAAAAGTAAATAACTAGCAAAACTTAAAAAAATATTATATACTAGTCATAAGGGGTATAAAGAGTTATAGAGAGGTGTAGTCTATGAGTAAATATTTACCTGATATTTATAGGAAGAATATTTTTGATATTGACTATAATAAATTAAAGAAAAAGGGAATTAAATGTTTAATTTTTGATTTAGATAATACCTTAGCTTTAATTGATTCTGTTAAAGTAGATGTTAAAGTTAAAGAATTAATTACTAAACTAAAAAAAGATTTCTTAGTAGTTATAGTATCTAATAGTCCTAAAAAACGAGTTTTAAAGTTTAGTAGTGATTTAGAAGTTGATTCTTATCCATTTGCATTAAAACCTACTATTAGAACACTAAAGAAAATAAAATCTAAATATAATTTAGAATCTAAATCTATTGCAATTATAGGGGATCAGTTTATTACTGATATGGGATATGGCTATAAAGGAAAGATTACAAAAATATTTGTAGATCCTCTTGCTACTAAAGATTTAAAGATTACTAATGTTAATAGATATTTGGAAGAGAAGATTATGAAGAAATATAGTAAAAATAATCTTTTCAAGAAAGGAAATTATTATGAATGATGAGAAGTATTGTCTTGGATGTGGAGTTAGACTTCAAGACGAAAATGTTTTATCTGAGGGGTATACGACTAGTTTAGATAAAGATTATTGTCAAAGATGTTTTAGAATAAAAAATTATGGAGAGTATCAAGTAGTTACTAAGAGTAATGATGAATATATAGAGATTCTTAAGAGTGTAGGAGAAACTAAAGATTTAGTTCTTTATATAGCAGATTTGCTTAACTTAGAAGAAGATATTAAAAGAATAAGAGATATTATTCCTAATAAGATGATATTAGTTTTAAATAAAAAAGATGTTTTACCTAAGTCAGTAAAAGATGAAAAGATAATAGAGTACTTTAATAAGTATGATAATGAATTTTCTAAAGTAATAGTTATAAGTAGTGAAAAGAATTATAATATAGATTATTTGTTAAAACAAATAAAACTATATCAAACTACTAATAATGTTTATGTGGTTGGTCATACTAATGCAGGTAAGAGTACTTTGATTAATAAACTTTTAAGAAATTATTCTACTAGTGATAGAGAACTTACTATCTCACCACTTCCTTCTACTACTTTGAATACAGTGGAAATAGAAATAAATGAGTATTTAACACTTATAGATACTCCTGGGCTTCTTGATAGTGGTAGTATAATTAATTATATAAGTGATGATGAGTTTAAGAAAATAAGTCCTAAGAAAGAGATAAAACCTAAGACTTTCCAAGTAAAAAAAGGACAAAGTATTATAGTTGACAAGTTTTTTAGGATAGATTATGTAGAAGGCGAGAAAAATAGTTTTACTTTTTATGTTTCTAACGATTTGAAGGTAAGGAGAATTTCTAGTAGACATGATGATTTAAAAGATTTACAGAAGAGAACTTATGAGATGGGATATAATGAAGATTTATGTGTTAATGGATTAGGCTTTATTAAGATGGTTAATAAAGGTACGGTTAATATCTATTTAGATTCTAGAGTAAGTACTTATAAAAGAAGTAATTTAATATAAAGTATGTGTCAAGTAAGTAAAAACAATGTTGATTGTCTTATATGATTAATTTGTGATAATGTCTTAAGTGTTAACTTGCAAAAATGTCCCAAT
>CAMMWS010000024.1:0-25355 GCA_946500695.1 uncultured Mycoplasmatota bacterium
TCTCAATAATTATAACTTTCTTAATTTTAGATAACTTAACTAACCATAGGATGAGGAAGTAATCCAAATAATTATATATGGTATAGTGGAAATTTGTGGAGAGCTGTGTCTATAGATTCTAGTGATAATTCTGTAAAACTAGTTACATCATCAAATATAAGTTCAATTCCTTATGATGATGATAGTAGTGCTTTTGAAGGAAGTTATATTGAAGAATGGCTTAATGATACTAGTGTTGATGGCTTTTTAGGCAATTTAAGACAACCAGAGAAATTTATAAAGATGAATAGCAAATGGAATGCAAGCCAAATGGCAGATAATAGTAAACCGCCTAGAGAAGAAGAAGGTGGAACTATAGTAGAAGATACTGTGGGTTTATTAAATTATTATGAATTTGGTAAAATAAGTGAATATATAAATGATAAGAAATCCACATATCTTTTAACACCATATGATTCAACTAATATATGGTATTTCTATCAATATAGCATTTTTAATTTTAGTATTAGTGATAAAAGTAATAATATACAAAATCCTGGTATTAAAGCTTCAATTAATTTGAAACCTGAAATAAAGGTAGTAGATGGGGATGGGAGCGAAGATGATCCCTATCGTTTAGAAGGAGATAATGATAAAAACTTGAAAGGAACAAAATTAAATACAAGATACAGTGGAGAATATATAAGCTTTGGAGTTGGAGAAAATAATTTATATAGAATAGTAAGTCATGAATTTGAAGGATTAACAAAGATAACTAGTGCTAGTGTGTTAAAAGAAAATGGAGAAAATAAAACAATTGGTTTTAATAGGAATTCTCCGTTTAGTAAGATTTATTCTGTAGAAACTTCATTAGGTAGTTTTCTTAATAATGAGTTTCTAGATAATTATTTAGCAGCAAAGCAAAGAAATATGGTAGAAAAAGACAGTATTTGGTATTTAGGAGAATTAAATAATGGTGAAAATTATAAACTAACCAAATATGCTGATATTAATATGACTGGTTATACTTCAGATACAGTCATCGCTACAGTTGGTTTATTAAGGGCTGGAGAATTAATGGCAGGAGTTGGTTATTACAATGTTGCTTATTGGCTTATAACACCGATAAATAATAATATTAGTGTAAGGCTTTTTAATGGTAATGGAACCCTTTTTCAATATAATATCCTCAATCCTTTTGCAATTAAACCTGCTCTAAACCTAAAATCAAATGTTATCATAACAAGTGGTGATGGAACTAAAGAAAATCCATTTGCGATTGAACTAGGATAAATATCTTAGTTCTTTTTTACGTCAAATATTTCTCTTTTACTTTAATCCTTTTCTTATTTATATTAAAATAGATAGTGTTAGAAAAGAGGATATTTATGAATGAAGTAATTATTGAAGAGATTAGTAAAGATTTAGATATTAGTAAAAAACAGGTTATGACTGTTTTAAAATTATTAGAAGAAGGGAATACTATTCCTTTTATTGCAAGATATCGTAAAGAAGCGACAGGGGCTTTAAATGAAGAAGTTATTAAATCTATAGATGATGTTTATCAGTATCAAGTTAATCTTTTAAAACGTAAAGAAGATGTTATTAGATTAATTGATGAGAAAGGTTTACTTACTGATGAATTAAAAGCATCTATTATGAAGTGTACTAAACTTGTTGAAGTAGATGACTTATATCGTCCTTATAAAGAGAAGAAAAAGACTAAGGCAACTGATGCTATTAATAATGGATTAGAGCCTCTTGCAAAGATTATCATGTCTTGTCCAGTTAAGGGAGATATTAATACTATTGCATCTAAATATCTTAATGATAAAGTTAAGAGTGTAGAAGATGCTGTAACTGGAGCTAAATATATTATCGCTGAATGGACTAGTGATAATGCTTATTATCGTAAGTGGTTTAGGAGTTATATCTTTAAAGAGGGAGTTATTGTTAGTAAATTAAAGAAAAATGCTATTGATGAAGAGAAGACTTATAGTAACTATTATGACTTTGCAGAAACAATTAAATATATTAAACCTCATCGAATATTAGCTTTAAATAGAGGAGAAAAAGAAGGAATACTTTCTGTTAAATTAGATTATGATGTAGAAAAAGTAGTTACATATTTAGAGACTAAAGTAATTAAAAATAAAGAGTCTTTCTGTTATCCTGTTATTATGGATGCGATTAATGATAGTCTTAAACGCTTAATACTTCCTAGTGTAGATAGAGAGGTTAGAAGTGAGTTAAAAGAAAAAGGTGAGGTACGTGCTATTGATAATTTTTCTACTAATGTAGAAAAACTTTTACTTACTCCACCTTTAAAAGATAAAACTGTATTAGGTTATGATCCTGCTTTTAGAACAGGGTGTAAACTTGCTGTATTAGATAAGACTGGTAAAGTCTTAGCTATTGATGTGATTTATCCAACTGAACCTCATAATGATATAGAAGGCTCTAAGAAGAAATTACTTGAACTTATTGATAAATATAATATTGATGTAATTGCTATCGGCAATGGTACAGCTTCTCGTGAGAGTGAAGCTTTTGTAGCAGAGGCTATTAAATCTAGTAAAAGAGATGTTTCATATATAATAGTAAGTGAAGCAGGGGCATCAGTATATTCTGCTAGTAAGCTTGCGATTGAAGAGTTTCCACAATTAACTGTTGAAAAAAGAAGTGCCGTTAGTATTGGAAGAAGGGTACAAGATGCTTTATCTGAACTTGTTAAAATAGATCCTAAAAGTATTGGGGTTGGTCTTTATCAACATGATGTGCCTGTAAAGAAGTTAGATGAATCTTTGGACTTTGTTGTTAGTAAGGCAGTTAATGGTGTTGGTGTTAATATTAATACGGCTAGCCCATCACTACTAAAATATGTATCTGGACTTAATAAAAAAGTAATTGATAATATTATTTCTTTTAGAGAAAGTCATGGTAAATTTAAAAATAGAGATGAGATTCATGAGATAAAAGGAGTTACTGATAAGGTTTATGAACAGTCAGTTGGTTTCTTAAGAGTTTTAGATGGTGATAATCCTTTAGATAAAACTTCTATACATCCTGAAAGTTATGATAAAACTATTAAACTTCTTAATTATTTAGGTTTTAGTGTTAATGATTTAGGAAGTAGTGAACTTATTAATAAACTTAATAGTTTAGATATAGAGAGTCTTAGTAAGGAGGTTGATGTTGATCAATATACTTTAACTGATATTATAGAGTCTTTAGAAAAACCAATGAGGGATTTACGTGATAATTATCCTCAACCTATTTTAAGAAGTGATATCTTACATTTAGAAGACTTAAAAATAGGGGATAAACTACAAGGAACAGTACGTAATGTAGTCGACTTTGGTCTATTTATTGATATAGGTCTAAAGAACGATGGCCTTGCTCATATTTCAAAACTAACACACAGTTACATTAAAAATCCTAGTGATTTATTTAGTGTCGGTGATATAGTTGACTGTTATGTAGAAGGGATAGATTTAGATAAGAAAAAAGTTAGTCTTACTCTTTTGAATGACTAGTATCTGTTGAAATGTGTCGAAGTTTGTGATAATATTTTGATAGAATAGGAGGGATAAAGATGTGGATAATGATATTTGCAGTTTTTTTACTACTAATAATAGTTATCTTTGCTTTTATCTTTCTTAAAATATGGAATAAACCTAAGAATAATAATAAAAAAGAAGAGGAAGAAGAAATAGAGATTCTTGATGTAGATGATTATCCTTTCCATCAAGAAGTTAGTGATGATACTTTGAACTTAGATGATTTATTTAAAACTATGTCTATAAAAGTTATTAAAGATGATCCTAATTTTGATTTTGATTTAATTAGAACTAATAAGAAATAGAGCCTTTTAATAAGACTCTTTTCTTTACAATATTCGACAATATATGTTAAAATTATAAATGAGAATAAGGTAGTGGTTGTATGGCTATAAAAACAGTTAAAGTAACAGCTAAATCTTTAGAAAAACGTAAGAAGAGATTAAAGTATACTAGAAGAATAGTTATTGTACTATTTATCCTTTTATTACTTATCTTTTTTGTTTTAATGGTTGTTTATAAAGGGGGAAGTTTTACTGTAACTTTAGACCCTAACTTTTCTTTAGATAGTGGCTTAGTTATGTATGAGTCTATAGATACTAAAGATATAAAAAATAGATTATATGCTGAAGATATAGAGTTTATGGATAATATATCTGTTAATTGGTTACCTAGTAATATAAATAATGAAGGTGATGGGACTCATAATGGAGAAAACTATATAGCATATACTTTTTATCTTGAAAATCAAGGAACAGAAATAATTAATTACTGGTATCAAGTTAATATATTAGATGTTATTAAAAATGTTGATGAAGCGATAAGAGTAATGATTTATAGAAATGATGAGAGAATAATTTATGCTAAGAAGAATAGTTTAACTAATAGTGAAGAAGAGGGAACTGTTTCTTTTTATAGTGATGATAAAGCTGTTTTAGAACAAAGAAAGAGTTTTAAGCCTGGAGATATTGATAAGTTTACTATTGTTATATATTTAGAGGGGGATGACCCTGATTGTGTTGATGCAATTATTGGGGGAGAAATTAAAATGAATATGGAAATAACAGAGGAGCATATAGAGAATAATGGAAAATAGAACTAAGAAGAGAAAGAGAATGGTAGCATTATTACTTTTGTTTTTAACGTTTATCTTATTCATTACAACAACTTATGCTTGGTTTTCTACTAATAGAGTTGTAGGTATTGATACTTTAAATGTTCATGTTCAAGCGGATGGTGGTCTTGAAGTTAGTACTGATGCAGTTAATTTTAAACAAGTAATTACTGTTCAAGATATAATGGATGCAAGGGATAATTATCCAAATGCTGTTAATCAAGTACCATATAGAATGTATCCTGTATCAAGTGGTGGTAGTATTGATGGTAATGGTTATTTAGAAATGTTTAGTGGTGAGGCTACTAATACAAGAGGAACAGATTTTATTTTAGTTGCTAATAAGTCACTTGAATCTAATAGTTTTGGAGAAGAGAGTGAAGGAAGATTTATAGTCTTTGATTTATTCTTTAGAACTACTAATAATAAAGAATTATACTTATCAGGAAACTCTAGTGTTACTTATAATGGTGATAGTAGTAGTGGAATTGAAAATGCTACTAGAGTTGCTTTCTTAAATGAAGGTGTAAGTAGTGATAATGCAGGTTCTGCACAGGGGTTAAATGGAGCGAGTGAAGCTTTAATATGGGAGCCTAATTATGATGTTCATACCGAGTATGGTGTTAAGAATGCTAAAGATGTTTATGGAATTGATACAACAATGACAGGTGGGGCTTTATTACCATATGATGGTGTTATTAGTAATATTTCTAGTAATGATAATGTTCTTATTACTGATGCTAGTAGTAGTAGATATCCTAACTTTTTTAGAAGAGTTAATGTTTCTTTTAATACAGTTAAAGGTAATACTAGTAATACGAAAATACTTGATCTTGAACCATCTATTACAAAGGTGAGAATTTATATGTGGATAGAAGGACAAGATGTTGATTGTGAAGATAATGCATCATATGGTGATATTAGTTTTAATTTAGAGTTTACGACTAATCCAAGTTAGAAGGAGGTAAAATATGGCTAGAAGAATATTTAAAAATAGACAATTTATTAGTCTTATTCTTTTAGGCATTTTATTATCTATTACTACCATTGCCCTTACTTATGGTAGTTTTAATAGTTCTGTTTTGGTAGATACAGTATCTAAAGGAATAGTTGAAGATACTGTTTATGTTAATGATTTAGAGAGTGATTATTACTATTATACAGGGCTAAATTATACTAGTAGTAGTGATGGAAGACTTCCTACTTTAAATGATAAAAACTTATATAATGATAATAATTTAGTTAAAACTACTATTACTTATAATGGTAGTAGCATTGATTCTAAACATAAAGGATATGTATCTCTTAGTGAAGCACAAAGTAAATTTGTTTACTATAAATACTATCCAGTAGTAGATGGTTATATTGAAATAGAGCTAATTGATAATCCTTTTTCTTATCATCCTAATGACTTGGCTTTTAATGGATGGATTACTGATTATAGTGGAGCATCTATTAGTTATGATAGTACTTATTATACAAGAACAGTTAGAGTACCAGTTACTTATAATGGTGATGTTCCTAATGATATAAATATTAATATGTATGCATCTTGGACAAATGCTACTGTTAGTTATGTAAATAATAATACTTCTTTTGATAGTGCAATTTCTTCATTAAATGATGAAGGTATGAGGGAAATAGAGACAATTAAATATATTTATGAAGATCCTAGTGTCGATGGTTATTATAAACTTGAAGTTATAACTACTACGGCTACTAAGAATAATATATTTGGTAGTCCTACTGTTAGTTATGGTACTTGTACTAATTGTTATGATGAAGATGCTAACTTTTATAATAATAGATCTTATTCTTGTCCTGCTCCTAGTTTTAGTTTTCTTGAGACTGGTACTAAGACTAATGACTGTAATACTTTTTATTTACAAGATGAAAATGATGTATATGATCCAAATGCTACTTATTATGAAATGAGAAATGGTAGATTTGTTGAAGCAGATTTAGAGCCTATTATTATTGGTAGTGAAGAAAATGATTTGTTTAATGAAAATTCTAATATGTCAGGATATTTTAGAAAAGTAGATATTAGTTATAATCAATCTATTAGTGGTTATTATGATGATGTTGGTAATGTTTTAAATGGTGTTTGTACTAATAGAGGGGGATGTAGTTATTATGAGCTTATTAATTATTATAAACAAGATGGAAGTTTAGAGTTACTTGATCCTGATGAGACTTATTATTATTTAGTAACTAGAGATACTAATATCTTAGTTATGAGTGGTAATGTTTTATCTTCTTGGGGAAGCAGAAGTACTAAACCATTTACTCTTACTGGTACTTATAATGAGACTGATTATAATCCTGTTTGGAATGTTAGTAATACTAGTGTTATTAGTTATGCTGATATGCGAATTGAAAATTTAACGATTAATTCAGGTAGTAGAAATTCTAATTCTAATCCTAGTAATAGTAGTAATGCTGATGGTGTTTTTTATGGTAATTTTAATAACGTTAAGTTAGGTCGTAATATAAAACGTTATAATAATTATGTTAGTTTTATTTCTATTATTGGGGGTATGAACTCTAGTGGTTGGGGAGGTAGTACAGAAGGAAGTAGTAGTAATCCTACTAAATATAAAATAGAAATTGAATCTGGTTATTATAATAGTATCTCTTTAACTTATGGGGCATCTAATTCTGGTTTTAGTACTAATACTTTATATACAGAAATGTATGGTATTTATGGTAATGATTATGATAGAGTTACAGAAAATAATAGTAATTTAGATGTTTATTTTTGTGCTTCAGGTAGTTGGGGAGGTAATATTCATTCTTCTAATGATAATTTAATTAATGCTTTAAATACTATTGTTAAGAGTGGTAGTTTTGGTACTGGTAAAGATGACTTAACAACAGGTATTTATGTAGGTGGTAGATATGGAGGAACTCATTATGCACCACGTGGTGCGAAAATTGAAGGAGGATATATTTACAATTTAATAGGTGGTCCTTTAACAGAAGAGACGAGTGCTAAAGGGGATCTTAATGATACTTATATTTATATGACTGGAGGAGTTGTGGATGCTATTACTGGAGGTGCTGGTACTACAACTACTTATGGTAATAGAATTATTGGGGTAACTGGTGGTACTGTTAATTATGCTATTTTTGGTGGTAGTAATGGTTATGATGGTTCTAGAAGTGATGGAGCCTTAACAGGGGACTCTTATGTTTATGTTGGTGGTAATGCTACTATAGGAAATCAAGATTATATAAATAATAATAGTACTATTTGGGGAGCGGAAGCTGGTAGTGTCTTTGGTTCTGGTAATGGTAATACGAGATATGATACGATAGGTTCTGTTGATAATACTAATATTGTTATTAATGATGAAGCGGTAATTAATAGAAATATCTATGGTAGTGGTAATTATGGTACTGCTGGTTATAGTGGTAATTATAGTGAAGGTAGTACTAATATTAAAATGCTAGGTGGAACAGTTAAAGGTTCAATATTTGGTTCTGGAAATAATAGTGGTTCTGGTAGTTCTAATACAACTTTTGATATAAATATTGAAATGCTAGGTGGTAATGTTTTAGATTCTATTTATGGTGGTAGTAATCAAGAAGGTGTTTTATACGGAAGTACTAACTTAAATATTATTAATGGTAGTGTTAAAGATATTTATGGTGGAGGACTTGGAGAAGAGACTTATGTTAGGTCTAATAGTAATGTTACTATTGGTAGTGATTTAACTAATAATTTATTAGTATCTGGTTCAGTATACGGTGGTAGTGCTTTTGGAGTAGTTAATTCTACTAGTAAAAATAATAGTGTTAGTAGTAGTAATACTTTAGTTACAGTAAATAATGGTAATATTAACAATGTCTTTGGAGGGGGTAAAGGAAGTAGTAATGTTACTCCTTATGTTGCAGGTAATGTTAATGTCGTTGTAAATGGGGGAGTTATTTCTAATTTATACGGTGGTAATGATTTAAATGGTGAACCTAATGGAGAAGTTACTATAGAGTTAAACAGTGGAGTTATTACTAATGCATATGGTGGTGGTAATAATACTTTAGTTAGTAATACTAATGTCTATCAAAATAATGCTACAGTTACTAATTTATATGGTGGTAGTAATAAAAGTGGTGATGTAGAACACTCTAATATTGTTGTAGATGGCGGTGTTACAGAAACTTTATATGGTGGAAATAATTCTGGTGGTGTTACATCTGTTACTGATATTTTAGTAAACTCTGGTAATGTTACATCTTTATACGGTGGAGGTGCTTACACTGATACAAGTGATAGTAATATTGTTGTTAAAAACGGAGAGATAGGTACAATTTATGGTGGAGGAAGAGAAGCTTCTATTATAACTGATACCAATATTGTTGTAGATGGTGGTAATATTTCTTATCTATATGGAGGTTCTAATGTCTTAGGAAATGTTCCTACTACTTATATTACTGTTAATAATGGTACTTTAGGTGAAATATATGGTGGTAATAATAGTGGTGGTGTTACATCTGTTAGTAATGTTAATTTATTAGGAGGAATTATTACTAGTGCCTATGGTGGAGGTGCCTACACTAATACAACTACTAGTAATGTAACTTTAGATGGTAGTAGTGTTAGTAATTTATACGGTGGTGCGAATGAAGCGGATGTTACTACTAGTAATATAACTTTAAGAAGTGGTAGTAGTGAGTACGTATTTGGTGGTAGTAATAATAGTGGAAGTGTTAGTACTAGTAATATAGTTAGTGATAATCCAACATCTTTAACAGTTACAAATTTATATGGTGGTAATAACTTAGGTGGTATTACAGGTAAGACTAATATTGATTTAACTGGTGGTGTTTATACTAATATATATGGTGGCGGTAATATGACTTCGACTGATTATACCGATGTTTCCGTTAATAATATTACAATGCTTGGAGAATTCTTTGGGGGAGGTAACAGGGCCGGAGTTAATCATACTACTAATGTTTCTTTTGTAAATTCTACTATTAATGGAGATTTATTTGGAGGAGGAAATTTAGGTGAAGTATTAGAAGATACAACCGTTTATATCTCTAATTCCCATATATTAAGTAGTGTTTATGCAGGAGGTAACGGAAACAGTGCCATTGTATATGGTAATACAACCCTTAATATAGATGATAATAGTATTATTGATAAACATGTATTTGGTGGAGGGAATGCTGCTAATACAGGTAGTGAAGATAAGAATAATTCACTTAGTAATGTAAATATTGCAGGTGCTAGTATCTCTGGTAATGTTTATGGAGGTGCTAATACTGCGGTCTTATATGGAGAAGTTAAATTAAATATTGGAAGTAGTGTAGTGGACTCTTCTTTAATAGATAGTGATATTAATATAACAGGAACTGTATTTGGAGGAGGAGAAGCGAATGCTTCAGGTGATCCTAACTATGACTATTCATTTATTAGTGTTACTAAAGGTATTGATATTAAAATAGATGGAGAAAGTCATGATAACTTTAATATATCTGGTTCTATCTTTGGTTCTGGTAATGCTTCTAGTACTAGTGGATATAGTTACATAGATATATCTAATTATGGAACATTTAATGATTATAAAGAGAATATTTCTATTCAAAGAGCCGATGTTGTTACTATTAAAAACTCTAGTATTAAGTTAGAAGGTACTACTGATAGAACTAATGAATACTCTACAACTAAATTTAGTATTAGTCGTGTTAAAGAGTTAAAACTTGCTAATGATAGTACTTTGTTTTTAGAAAATGGTACTAACCTTTTAGAGAAATTTAATAGTCTTAAGATAGATTCTGATGGTAGAGAAGAAAAAGCTAGTGTAACGATAAGTGACGATGGAACTGTTAGTCGTAATGTTAATAATAGAGTTTATATGTTAGAAGGTAAAAACTTAAATATTGCTACTAATGAAGCGGTTACTACTTATGGTGAAGTCAGTGGTATGACTTTCTTTGGAATGTATCAGTTAGATCGTAATGATAGGGTTATGACAGCTTTCTACGATAATAAATATAATGATGGTGATACTGTCTCTAGTGGAGAGTTTTATGCCTTTACTTCAGGTAGTTATGCATTAGGTCTTCATAATACTAATCATGATATTACTAAGGATGGTTTTTATACTAATTATGAAAATGAAGATGAGGAGGGAACTATTCTTGTTGATTACATTGAACCTACTCCAAGTGATGCTAGTTACTATATGTGGGTAATAGGAGAGACTGTTACCACTTATGAATTTAACTTAACTGCTTCTAAATACTCTACTTTAGGTACTTATGAGTTACCTTTAGTTACTTCAAGTAAGGCAAATACCGAGTTTTCTATTTTAGGATTTAATTATCAAAACTTAGAAGAAGGTTTTTCTTTAGTAGATAAATCTGAAATAGATAGAGTTAACTTAGAAGGGGAAGCGGATAATAAGATGAGTCTTGTAATGGAGTCTGCTAATAGTGGATTTTCTAGTGGAGGAGAGACTACTTTTATGACAAATGAATCTACTCCAATAACTGGTACTACTAGTTATAAAGCAGAGAATTCTACTTCAGTATCTAGTTTTATCTTCTATTTATATCACTCTAAAAACTTAGAATTGCAAAGAGAACTTGGTACTGTTGTTATATCGTTAGTAGCGATTACCCCTATAGATGATTTAAATAATGAAGTAACAAGAATTAATATTAATGTAACTTTAAATACGGCTTTATATAATACTAATGATTATGAAGCTGCTATGACTCCGGGAGAACAGTATGGTCTATTTGCCTCTACTGCTACTAATATAACTAATAAATCTAGTTTAAGTGCATATTATTCTTTATATATGGAAAGTGATACTGACTATTATAAAGAAGGCTACTATCATACTTTAGTATCTAGTTATGTCTTACCTAAAGATACAAAAATAACAATGATAGACTTTGCTAGTAGCACAGAACCTAAATACTATTATTATGTAGTTAGTGAAGATGATGTAAGATTAGCAGAAGAAGAATATAATCTTTATGGAGAAGCTTCCTATAACTTAAGTAAATTTATAGCGATGGGTTCTACTAGTGTTGATAATAACTATAATGAAGAAGATAATATGGATATTTACTATGATGATGAGTTAGGTATTATTGAGGAAGAATTTATCTTTATTGTTGATTTTGGAGATACTTCTATTGATAGTGACCAGCTTAATAATTCTTTACTAATAGAACTTCGTAATAGTGATAATCAAGTATTAATTGGAGTATTAGGAGTACAAATTGCCAATATGAATTATAGTTTATATAGTGATAAAAGTGCAGTGTTAGATGTAGAAGGTACTTTAGATAATAATCAAGTATATCTTGGTGATACAGTTAACTTAAATTTAATTACTAATTTTATTCAACCTACGATTAATTCTATTCAAGTAATTGATACCACTTACTTTGATAAAAGAAGTGGTGTTAAGATAAGTATTTATGATTCTAATGGTAATATGCTTAATAATAGTAGTATTTTAGGATTATATTATGAAATTAATGGTGTTAGTTATTATCCTAGAATGGATGGTAGTGTTAGAATACCTCTAGCTGATAGAGTGGCTAATCTTGCTAGTGATATTAAAATAAATACAGAAAATACTAACCTTGCTAGTGGAGACTATAAACTAAAAGTAGAATCATTTGGCTCTTATGATGGAATTTACTTTGGACCTTTAGCAAGTGATAGTGTAGAGATACCTTTTTCTATTGTTAATAGTAGATATGGACTTAAAGTAACTCTTCCTGATAGTTCGGTTATTATAGATAAAGATACAGGCTTTACTGCTAGCAATAATAATGCCTTAGTATTTCATATAGATTATTCATCTAATCTTTTAAATCCTAATATTAGGTTATCATTATATAGAAGGCGTTATGATGAAGTATATGATATGAATTATGAGAAAGTTAATCTTCTTGATTACATTAATAATAACCTAACAGATTTAGGAGATAATAATTATTTATTAGAAGCGACACCACTTGATGCTATGGATAAATTTATCTACCTAAAAGAAAATTTAGTCAGTGGTACTTATAAATTTGTTTTCAGTCTATATGATGATGATATTTATATTGGTGAAGTAGAAAAATATGTTATAATTAAATAAAGGAAGATAGATATGGAATTAAATGATATAAAAACTGAGGAATTAATTAATGTTTATAATACTATAATAGACTATTTAAAATACTTAGAAATATTAGAAAAGAGTGGTAGTGATGCTTGATAAATTAACTAAAGATATTTCTCTTGATAAAGAAGTATTAGAGAGTCTTCCTACTAATAATAAGAAAAATCTTAATAAAAAATTAGAAGAAGTTTCTACTAGGTATAATACTTATACTAAATTAAGAGATGATGTTTATAACGAGTTACTTAAGAGATTAAAGCCTTATTTAGAAATAAATTTTAATAATTATAGTGATATAGTTAAGAGTATAGATGAACTTTATAAGGCTTTAACATCTACTAATAATTTAAGTAGTCCTTATGAAAAATTAAAACTTGATAAAATAGTTTATCAACTTACTAATAATTTAGAAAGCGATTTGGAAGTTACTAATAATCTTTTATTAAAAGTAATAAATATTTTTTCTAAAGTAGGTATTAAATTAACTTGTAATGATTTTAATTATACTAAGTATGTTAATAATTATATGAAGGAATTTTTTAATAATATCAATAATTTAGATTCTATAGAATTAAAGAAAACTTTTGATGAGATATATTGGAAATGTCCTGATTTACTTATAGAGTTAGAACTTAATATTAGATATTTATATTTAAAAAATAAAGATAAGTTTAATAGGTATATTAACTTTTTAAATAAAGAATTATTATCTAAGTTTAAAAGAGGAGAAGATAGTTTAATAGATGATTATAGTTACTTAAGATGTAAATTATCTTCTTTAGAATTTAATGATAAGAATAACTTAATATACAAGTTTGTTAATAACGAATTAAAATTAGATGATTATTTAGATAGTAAGATAGATACAATTATTAATAATTTGTTTACAATTAAAAATGATAATTATATAGAGATAGTGATTAAGTTATTAAATTCTTTAAAAGAATATAAAGACTATTTAAAGTATGAAGAGATAATTATAAAGGTACGAGAACTTTATAAGAGTGAGATAGAAAAGAACTTCTTAAGTACTAGATTTAAAAAGATAAGTAAGTTAGAGAGTAAATTATTTAAATTAAATAGAAAAGAGATTAATTCTAATAAGAAGACTAAAGTAAGTAAGTATGAATTAGATATTACTAACTTAATTAAAGAAATTAGAGATGTCTATTTAGAAATAGATCAAAATATGTATAAAGAGGTAATTAAATATAATATAAAAGATAACTCTACAGTCTTTAAAGCTTATCTGCTTACTTTACAATATTATAGTTTTTTAAAAGAATTTTTTAGGGATGATACAGATAATGCGATTAAAGAATTCTCATATTTTGTTTTAAACCCTAATAATAATATAATTAATAATTTAACAATATTAGAAGAGCGAGATATTGATACTATAATAGTAGATAACTATAAATTATTTAATGTTAATATAAGTAAAGAGATGTTAAGTAAAGATAATTTAGATAGTTTTATTAATGATTTAGAAAAGGTTATTATTAATTATAGAATAAAGAAATTAGGGATAGATGTAGAAGAGTTAAAGAGTGTTAAAGAAATACAAATAATTAAAGAAAAGTATGAAAAGAATAGTTAAGTTATATATTTTATGATAGAATTAGAATTAAAGGAGTATAGTTATGAAAAGATTTTTAAAGATATTAGCAGGTGTAGTAGGGGTTTTTTATTTAATAATTATTGTTATCGTTACAACATTATTACTTTGTTATAATGATTATAGTGTTACAGAAATATTTAATCATAGTCTTATAATAGTAGATGATGAATTAGAACCTTATAATAAAGGTGACTTAATTGTTGTTAGACATAATGAGAATAGTGAAGTAGAAGTAGGTAATAATATATTCTTTTATGAAGTTACTAATGGTGTTCCTAGTATTAATCTAGGAGAAGTTACAGAGGTAGTTACTATTAGTGATGTGGAGTCTACTTATACTATTAATAATAATCATGATATTTCTAGTGAGAACTTTATTGGTAAGACTTCTACTGCTACAACATATAGAAATTTAGGTACTATTTTAAATATTTTAGAGTCTAGAATCGGTTTCTTAGTTTTAATAGTATTACCAACATTATTACTATTCTTATATGAGATATATAGAGTTATTATAGAAATTAAGACTCCAATAGAGATGGAAGAATGAAAAAAGTATTAATCGCTATTTTTCTTCTTTTCTTATCGCTTACTATTATATCTATTACTTCATCTTGGGCAGTTTTTGAGACTAATGTTGATAGTAGTACAGATTTAAAGATTGCTAAATGGCAGATATTAGTTAATGATTATGATATTAATAATACTACAGAAACATTTTATGTTGATAATATAACATATAAAGATAAAGATGGTAATGTAGTAGATACTTTCGCTCCAGGAGGAGTTGGAGAATTTATTTTAGAAATTAATCCTAATGATACAGAAGTTGCCTTTACTTATGAAATTAGTGTTGATTTATCTAATAATAATTATGAACAAATAAGATTAGATAATATAGAAGGTATAGATGGTACTGTTTTAGATGTTAGTGATGGTATATATAAAAGAACTGTTAGTTTAGATGATATAAGTAATAAAAAAATAGATAAGATTAAAGTAACTTTTAGTTGGGAGTTTGATGATAAATATAATGAGAGTGATTCTAGTTTAGGACTTAATCATGATAGTGAGTTTTCTTTTCCTATAACTATTAGATTTAGTCAGTATAAAGGGTAAAAAAGAATAGAGGTGTTAGTAGTGTCAGGTAAATTATTAAAGATAATTAGTAATGTTTTATTTGTTATACTTGGTATTTTTCTACTAATAGCTTTATATTCTTTTATAAGTATTAACATATTAAATAATAAGTATGTTAATTTCTTTAATTATACTTTCTTTGAAGTTGCTAGTGATAGTATGGCACCAGTTATTACTACTAATGATTTAATAATAGTTAAATTAACTAAAGAAGTAGAAGAAGATGATATTATCACCTTTGTTAAAGATGATAGTTTAATTACGCATAGAGTTATTAGTAAAGATGGTAATTCTTATCTAACTAAAGGGGATGCTAATAATGAGTTTGATGATAGAGTAGTAGAAGATAATGTAGTAGGTAAAGTAGTAAAAATACTTCCTAATGCTGGTGTTTGGTTTAAAGTTATTACTACTCCTAAAGTGATTGTCTTAATTTGTATAACTTTATTTCTTTTCTCTTTAGCTTTCTCTTATCAAGGTAAGAAAAAACTATCAAAGAATGATGATTTTGGTATTTATTATTCTGGTATTAAGTTAAAGGAAAGTGATAAGAATGATTAATAAGAAAAGATTCTTTTTAGTAAATAAAATTACTTTAATAGTACTTTTAATCTTAATAATTCTTTTATCTATTAGATTTACTTTCTCTAGTTATGAAGGAAATGTTGATGGTAAGGTAGTTAGTGATATTGCTTTCTATCTCTTAGAAGCGGGTAGTTATAGTGAAGATTTAAAAATGTTTGAAGTTGAACCTGATGGTAATAATTATATTTTTAATGTAGATGTATCTAATTATAAAGATAATACTAGAAGTGATGTTGATTTAGAGTATGAGTTAAGTTTAGTAACAACTACTAATTTACCGATAGATTATCAAATATATTTAGGAGAAGATAATACTAATATTATTAGTAAAAAGGAAGTCTTTCAAGATGAAGATATGATGTATTTTAATAGATATATGACTAGTACTAGAACTTTTTCTAAAGATAGGGATATGGTCGATAAGTATAAAATAGTTATTAATTTTCCTAAAGAATATAATGATTCTAAATATCAAGATTTACTTGATAGTGTAGAAGTTGTTATTGAGTCAAGGCAAGTATAAATTTGTCAGATTTTGTTGATTATTGTAGATAGTTATGATATCATTTATATGAATAGATTAAGATAGAAGGGATTTTATTATGGAGAGTAAAAAGAAAAAACAACAGAAAAAGAAACAAAGACGTTTATTGTTACTTTTGTTATTATTAGTTTGTTCAGGGGTTTTGTTTGGAACAACTACTTATGCATGGTTTACTGCTAATAAAACAGTTACAGTTGATCCTATCGATGTAAATGTTGAAGCGAAGAGTGGTTTGCAAATTTCTGCAGATGGAGCGACTTGGAAATCTGTTATATCTAATGCAGATTTAAAAGGGGCTTCTGCAACTTATTCTGCTGCAGTTAACCAAATACCAAGTATGATTGAGCCTGTTTCAACTGTTGGTGCAGTTAATGAAGGTGGTAAGATGCAGATGTTCTTAGGAGAAGTTAGTACTAATGATAGTGGTGATTGGTTATTATCTTCTACTGAATCTGTTGAAGAAAATAGAACTGATGCAGGAAGTTTTGTAGCGTTTGATATATTCTTAAGAACTGAGTCTGCAGGTCAAATTTATTTAACTACTAATTCTGGAGTTGAATTTACTGATGAAGATGATACAGGTATTAAGAATGCGACTAGAGTTGCTTTCGTAGTACTTGGTAATACTCCTAGTGATTCTGAACTAGGTACTATTCAAGGATTAAACGGTGGTACATCTTCACCTGTTACTATATGGGAACCTAATGCTGGTAGTCATACTACTTATGGTGTTAATAATGCAAATGAAGTTTATGGTATTGATAGTTTAGATGCTGGTAAGATTGATAATGCTCCAGTAAGTTATGATGGTATAAAAGCAGAGTTTGATACTGGAGATAATATTACTATTGATGATGCAACTGCAACTAGTCATTCTGATGAATTTGCAGCAGTTAATCCTGCTATTAAAACTAATGATGGATTTACTGATTATCAAGCATTAATTAATTTAAGTAGAGGTATTACTAAAGTTAGAGTATATATGTGGATAGAAGGACAAGATGTTGATTGTGAGAACAATGCTTCTGGTGGAAATATTCAATTTAATTTACAAATGAGTACTAATTCAAGTGCTGATGGAGCTTAGAAATAAGCTTCTTTTTTTATAAAAAAAATAAATTTATATGAAAATTGTAAATTGAGGAAATTTTAGAGTTCAATTTTTAAAATTCCCTAGAGGAATTTAATAAATTGAAACTCTTTTTTTCTTGAATTTTAAAAATTGTTGATTTGCATTACTTTTACCCCTGTGTTAGAGTATTGGCACTACGTAGGAATATTGCTGATTGGAGGTATTAATGGAAAAAGAAGAAAAGAAAGAAAAAGAATTCTTTACACTTTTATCTGACACAACATTTAAAAGAATGTTTAAAGATGAAGATAGTAGATTCTTTTATGAAAAATTAATTAAATATTATTCTAAATTAGATTTAGAAGGGTATGAATTATATGATAATGAGATAAATAGTGGAAATGTTGCAAGAGATTATAGACTGGATGTCTTATTAAAGAAAGATAGAGATTTCATTATTGTAGAAATGAATAAAGATGTATCAGAAAGAGTATTAATTAAAAATAGAATGTATCTCTTTAGTATAGCCGGTGGAGGATTAGAAAAAGGAGAAGATTTTGTTAAGATGAAAACAGTTCTAATTAACTTTAATAATAGTCTCTATAAGATAAAACCAGATGCAATTAATGTTGATTATACTTTAAGAAATGAGAAATATAATGATGTAATAGATGATATAAAAATACATAATATTTATCTTGAAAGTCTAAAAAATGTAAGATATAATGGAAGTAACGAAGAAGAAACATTTATGGCAATGATGGTAGCAGATTCATACGAAGAGATGAGAGAGATTGCAAATGGATGTGAGGAGGCGTTATATATCGTGGATAAATTAGAAAGACTAAATGAAGATGATAAGTTTAGAACAGATTATAATGTAGAGTTAGTTAGAAGAAAAGAGATAAATTCTGCTAGACTTGATGGCTATGATGATGGTTATGACAATGGCTATGATGCAGGTGTTAAAACAGAAAAAATAGAAATTGCTAAAAATTTTCTTAAAGATGGTATATCTAAAGAAGTAGTATCTAAAAATACAGGTTTAAGTGAAGAAGAGATAAACAATTTAATAGAAGAATTAAATAATTAAGTGCTTAAAACAAATATAATAACTAGTTATTAACTAAAGGACTATTAGAAATTTTAATAGTTCTTTTCATATTAATTCTAGGAAAAATCTTTTTATTATGTTACAATTATTATGGTGATAATAGTGAGAGTAGTTAAGTATATTTTGTTATCTATTTATGTAGTATTGGCGATTTTTGTCACTTTTTGCCTTTTCGCTTCTAATAAGTTTGGAGATGTTAGTTTTTCTAATAAAATAATTTTAGGAATTAATTCTGATATATCAGATTTTAAAGCAGGTAGTTTGTTAATTTCTACTAAAAACATTAAAAACGTTGATGTTGATGATACTATTCTTTATTATGATACTGTTGATAATAAAAATAGAGTTTCATCTACTAAAGTATTAGATGTTATGAAAACTAATAATAATGAATATACTTATGTTATTTCCTCTTCTTTCTATTTATCTAGTGAATATTTAATTGGTGAAGTTGATGATATTACTGCTATTCCTTTTATAGGTTATATCTTTAATATATTCACTAATAGACTTGGTTATTTCATCTTAATTATTATCCCTATCATTATCGCTTTTATTTATCAATTAAAAAGATATAAAGGATTAAAGAAATGAAAAAGATTAAAATTAGAAAAATATCTAAATCTAAGAAGATAATAATTATTATTTTCTTTTGTCTATTATTATTTTCTTTATCTATTACTTTTGGTAGATATGTTTATAATAGAATATTAGATTTCTATTTTTCATCTAAAAACTTTTATTTCGAAAGCGATAAATTAACAATGGATGGAGCATTTTATTCACTTGATTATTGGAATGGAGTAGATCCTTATACAATAGTAGTTAATCTAAATAGTTTTAAAAATAATAATTTAAAAACAGAAAATGATATTACTTATCAAGTTGATTATGAATGTTCTAGTACTACACTTTGTACTAGTACTAAAGATAATGGAGTTATTTATGGTAGTAATAATACAGATAGCTTTGTTGTTACAATGACTCCTAATACTACTTTTAATGATGGTGATAGTGTTAATATTACTATAAAAGCGACTTCTGTTAGTCCTTATAAAAAAGAGTTATCTGCAACCTTTAGATTAGTTGTTGGTAAGTATGGTCTTTCTCATGAAATAGTTGATAGTAAAAATAGTCCTTATCTAGAACTTAGTGTTACTAATACTTTAAATTATTATACAGTTAAAGAACCATTTTTAGACTATAATGTTAATGATAGAATTGATGAAGCGACCTATAATACTTTAAGTGATGAGAATAAAGCACACTGTGCTTCTGCTATTATTACAGTATCATTTGATCCTAATACAATTTATATAGATAATAATAATACAGTTTATCTTAATTCTTATAATAGAGAGACTGAAAAAATAAATAATTATGATTATATTAATAAATTTACTTTTAAAATGGATTCTAGTAGTAGTAGTCTAGTTAAGTTCTATAAAAGAGATGTTAGTAAAGACTATAGTAATGATAACGATATAGTTACTGTTAGTTATGAGTTTTAGAAAGGAGTACTTTATGAGTTGTAATATTGTTAATGAATATGTTTCTTATTCTAAAAAATCTATTAAGAAATATTTGCAAGTAATATTAGAAAGATATTTTGATCAAGATATTTATGATGATTTAATTAATGCTTATATAAATACAAGATACTATAATATGTATGATACAGTTGATAAACGTTTTGAAGTTAATATTGCATATTACTTAAAGAAATCTATAGAAGATATTAAAGATGATAGTAAATATAAAAATAAAGCTTCAGCAATGTTTTATCTTTTTAAATATATTTTATATTTTGATAGTGTTAGAGAATGTAATTCCGTTAGAACTTTAATTAGTGAGATAGATCTTTATAGAAGAGAAAAGTTAGGACTTGTAGATGAAGAGTTTGAAGTTAATTTTTATAATCTTTTAAAAGATGATTTAACTGCTAAACAGAATTTTATAGATAGTTTTGACAATAAGAATTTCTTTATTAACTATATTAAAATTAATAAAGAAGGAGTATTTGATGCAAGACTAGATTATAAATTAAAATTCTCTAAACTATATAGTGAATATGCTATTAATAAAGTATTTAATAGTAAAGATATTAAAGAACAGAGACTCTTTGTTACTTATCCTTTAGTTACTGTTAAAATATTACAGGATGTTATAAAAGGTAACTTTAAGAAAGAATATTTAGTTCCTTATAGTTTGTCATTGAAAGATAAACCTAAAAAGAAAAAGAGAATTTTAAATATTATAGATAATGATATTGTTAAAGAAAAGTTAATACTTAAGATTAGTTATGATGATTATATAAATAATAAAGATGAGATTTATGAGTTTACTAGAAATGGTTTTAGAATTGCAATAGAGATTGATAGTAAAATAGAACTTACTGAAGAGTTGTTAGTACTATTTAAAATATTTTCTTATCTTATTTGTGATGATGTAGATATTTATAATAATTTGAAAGATAAATATAATCTATTATATATACCTAAGGGGGTGTCTTGATGGAAACATTTTTAAGATTTTTATATGAGTTTTTAGGACAATTCTTTAAAGGGTTTATTTTAGTATTTAATGCTATTATAGAAGGGGTTAAAAGCTTATTTGATTTCTCTAGTTACTTAGAAATACTTAAC
The DNA here is from genome assembly GCA_946500695.1 of uncultured Mycoplasmatota bacterium. Taxonomy (GTDB): domain Bacteria; phylum Bacillota_I; class Bacilli_A; order RF39; family UBA660; genus Onthousia. Next base: position 21,522 of record CAMMWS010000024.1, read on the forward strand.
TTCTATAAAGAAGACTTTAGTGGTCCTGAATGGTTATTTGTGGCTTTAGTTATTATTATTTTAGTACTAATAGTTGCAGGTATTTTCTTGTTGATATTTTTCTTTGTTAGAAAATATATTAGATTTAGAAAGACTTTAGTAGAACAAGAAGATTTGTTAGAAGAAGTTGCTAAACTTAATGATGAAGTCTCTAGTTTAGTAAAAGAGAAAGAAGATATACTTGCTATGAAAGTATCTCATTTAGGTTTAAGACCTGATGAAGAAGATGTGGAAGAAGTAAGTAAATTAGATAATGAAGAAATAGATACTATGGATACAAGATTTCCTAAACTTACTAATATAGATATTAATTATAGTAATTATCAGATTAGAAACTATAATAATACCTTTACTTTAGAAGAGTTAGTAGAACTATTTCGTAATTTTGCTGCTAGTAAGTTAAGACTTTATTATAAAACAGAGATGATTAGATTATTTATATCTGCTTTAGCATCTACTAAACTTATAATATTACAAGGTATTTCTGGTACTGGTAAAACATCTTTAGCTTATGCTTGGGGTAAGTTTTTAAAACATGATTCTTGTGTGGCATCAGTACAACCTTCTTGGCGTGATAGAACAGAGTTATTTGGATACTTTAATGAATTTACTAAGAAGTTTAATGAAACAGAAGTACTTAAGACTATGTATGAAGCTAGTTATACTGATGATGTTTTTACTATTATTCTAGATGAGATGAATATTTCAAGAGTTGAGTATTATTTTGCAGAGATGTTATCTATTCTTGAGATGCCTAATAAAGATGAGTGGATTGTTGAGTTAGTATCTAGTGGTTGGGATAATGATCCTAAAAAGATAAAAGAAGGTAAATTAAAGATAGCACCTAATATTTGGTATATTGGTACTATTAATAACGATGACTCTACTTTTATGGTTACTGATAAAGTATACGATAGAGCGATGCCAATAGATATTAATGATAAAGGAGAAGCGTTTGATCCTATAGACACTGAGGCACAAGATGTTAATTATAGTTACTTAGATAAATTATTTACTGATGCGATTAATGATAATCCTATTAGTGATGCGACATTAAATAAAATAGAAGAGATGGATAATTATGTTATTAAACACTTTAGAATAGCTTTTGGTAACCGTATAGTTGCCCATATGAAGAAGTTTGTTCCTGTCTATGTTGCATGTGGGGGAGATGAAGTAGATGGGGTTGATTACTTTATCGCTAGAAAAATATTAAGAAAGTTTGAACAACTTAATGTTTCCTATATTAGAGATGAAATAGATGGATTTATAGAATTTCTTGATAAAACCTTTGGTAAAGGTAAGATGAAAGAGTGTGAAGAGTATTTATTAAGACTTAAGAAATTAACATAGAAAGCAGTGATTTTATGAATGATAATATAATTAATCTATATAGTAGTGTAAATGATAATATTAAAGATAACTTTATTAATAATATTAATTCTAATCTTAAAGTAAAACAAAATTCTTTAAAAACTACTTATGATGATACTTGGCTTGTTAAGATGGAAGAGACTATTAGATACTTAGATAATATTTTAAGAAATCCTAATAGATTTATTGTTAATGATGAAGAGATAGTTAAAATAGAACTTGCTAGAAGGATAACTGTAGATAGTATTAAACATCTTGCTAAAAATACTAATTTAATTCAAAGTTTTGATGAAGATACTGGAGAGGTTAGACCTTCTAAGATACTTAATATTAATAAAGAAGAGAGTTTTAATACATATGAGAATCGTTTTATATATAGTCTTATTAATAATATGAAGATGTATATAGAAAAGAAGAAAAAAGAGATTAATTTAGATAATTCTATTAGAGATGATAAGTCTTTTGTATATCAAGGTAGTAGTAAATTAGGTAAAGAATCTATTGATATTAATGTTACTTTAAATAGTAAATTAAATAGTAATAGTGATAAAGATGATAGTCTAGATTTAGTAAATAGAATTAGTAAAGTAGAAGAACAGATTAGAGATTTATGTAGTAGTGAAGTTTATAAGAATTTAGCAAAGTTACATATTTCTTTAGTTACTTCTCCTATTAAGAAAACTAATTTAATACTTAAAAATACTAACTTTCAATATGCTTTAGAGTTATGGAATTATTTACAATCTCATATGGAAGATAGTGTTAAGACTGTTAAAGATAATAAAGATTATAATGATACGGGAAGATTAAAGAGTCTTATGGATCAAGTATTTTTATTAAACTCCTTAGTAATTGCGAATATAAATAATACTGATAGTGGAGTTAGAGAAGATTTAACTAAAGAAGTAGTTAATACTATGGTAGAAGAGTTAGTTAATTTAAATGATAAGATTTCTTTAGATGAACTTAAAGCTTTAGTAGGAGATCAGTTTACTAAAGTTAAATATAAGAAAGTATTGGATACTAGTGAGATAGAAAGAGTTTATAAAGAGGCAATTAAAGATTATGTTGATAAAATAGATGATGTAAGGATTGGTAAAAATGAGTAAGGTGTTAGATAATAAATTTATAAAGTTTTTATTAAAGTTTATTAAAGTTGTAGTATGGATCTTTGTTTTATTAGTTATATTTGTTATATTAGTACAAAGAATCTTTAATAATCAGGTATCTATTGGTAGTTATAGAATGTTTACTGTTGTTACTGGCAGTATGGAGCCTGTTTATAAAGTAGGAGATGTTGTTATATCAAAAGAAGTAGATCCATCTACTATAAATGAGGGTGATGATGTTGTTTATCTTGGAGAAAAGAATGATTTTAAAGATAAGATTGTTACCCATAGAGTTATAAAGATTGAGAATAAAGATGGAGAGTATTATTTTACTACTAAAGGTGTTAATAATGATTATAGTGATCCTGTTATTAGTAGTAATCAAATATATGGTAAAGTTGTTTATAAGCCTGTTGTATTAAGTTTTTTAAGTGGTATTTTAAATACTAAGTTAGGATTTTATTTACTTATATTTGTACCTGTTGCCTTTTTGATTTTTTTAGAGATATTAGACTATATTAAAAGAAAAGAAGGGGAATTAGATGAAGGAGAAAAGGAAGAAGTTAAAGAGAAGAATTAGACGAAGTACTTTATTCTTTTTAGTGTTAGCATTAATAACTAATTCTTTTGCATGGTTTATCTATACTAATAAAGTATCTAATAGTATAAATACTCATGTTAAGTCTTGGATGGTTACCTTTGATCAAGATGGTAATCCTTTAGAAGATACAGTTGAATTTAATATAGATTCTATATATCCAGGTATGAATGATTTTAATGATTCTATTACTATTAGTAATACAGGGGAGACTACTGCATATATTTCTTATGAAGTAGATTCTATTAAGATATTAGATGAAGTTTATACTAGAGATAATTATAGTAGTGATGAATTAATTAATATGTTAAAAGATAAATATCCTTTTACTATTACTTTTGATGTAATAAATCAGGAGATAACTACAGGAAGTGAAGGTAGTTTTAATGTTAAATTAGTTTGGCCTTATGAATCAGGTGATGATGAAGCGGATACTTATTGGGGTAGAAAGTCTTATGAGTTTATGGAAAATAATAAAGATGAGAAAAGTGTTAGTATTGTAGTTAAGATAAAAGCTAGTCAAAATAGGGAATAAATACTTGTAAAAATATATGAAATTATGATAATATTAAGTTAACAAAATAGTAAGAAAGAAGGTAAAAGTATGAAGAGGACGTGTTTACAATATGTTACCTGGGGGGGGGGCATTTAATCCTAACCTAAGTAATAAAATTACTTTCTTTCATAGTGTAAAAAGAATAGAGTAAGAGATTA
>CAMMWS010000025.1:0-25132 GCA_946500695.1 uncultured Mycoplasmatota bacterium
TTGGCAATATGGTTATATAGATAAAACTGGTAAAGAAGTAATTAAATGTCAATTTCAACGTGCAAATGATTTTCATGAAGGACTAGCTGCAGTGGAAAACGCTGAAGGTCGAGGCTATTATATAGATAAAACTGGTAAAGAAGTAATTAGACATCAATTTTGGGGTGTTAATGATTTTCACGAAGGTCTAGCAAAAGTTTATGATGGTTGGCAATATGGTTATATAGATAAAACTGGTAAAGAAGTAATTAAATGTCAATTTGCTGCTGCTTATGATTTTCATGATGGTCTAGCATTAGTTCATACTGTTGAAGGTTGGAAATACATTGATAAAAATTGTAATGAAGTTATTTCTATTAAACATGATTATCGTAGTGTTAATGATTTTCCCGAAGGTCTAGCATTAGTTAAAGAATATGGACGATATGGTTATATAGATAAAACTGGTAAAGAAGTAATTAAATGTCAATTCAGTGATGCTTATGATTTTCATGATGGCCTAGCAAGAGTTAAAAAAGATGGTTTATGGAACTACATAGACAAAAAAGGGAAAAAGTTAACCAAAAAAATCATTTTAACAGCGGTTGATGATATAATTAATTTTCCTAATAACCCTATAATTACGAGCGCAAATAAATATTATACTTTAAACTTTAATGGCAACCTTGTTTATTTTAAAACAGAAGAAGAAAGAGATAACTTTCTTAAGCAATATGATAATCCATTAATAGAAACAGCTAAGAAGAAAATAAAAAAATAATATAATATCAATCCAAGTGATGTATATAAATTAAATCAATATACTGCTAATAGAATTGCAGGACTTCTATTACTATATCTTGCTAAAGATACAAAACGTCTTAATGACATAGTTCTAAAATACGATACAAACGATTTATTAGTAAGTGATATTGTTCCTGAAATAGAAGGATATATAGAAAGGTGAGGGGTTCAATGGAAGCAAAAAAAGTAAAAGGAAATTATAATAAAAAGAAAACTGTTAAAAAGATAAATTGTCTTGCTAACAATAAAAGAGTTAATACTACAAAATTATTTAAATAAAATAAAAAATAGACACTATCAAGTTGTCTATTTTTAAATTACATAAAAGAATATTACACTAATTACTGAAGCTAATATAGCTACTAACATTATAGCAGAGATTATCTTTACCATTTTTTGATTCATTAAATTCACCTCAATCTAATTATATAGAAAAAGTCTATTTTTGTAAAATGAATTTAGGTAAATAATTATCTACTTATGAATAATCTTTACTAGGTGATAATAATGAATATAAAATTAAAAAATGTAAAGAATAAAGTAACAAACAAACTAGAAGAACAAAAGAAAATATATATATTTCTTATTATAGTAATGTCTATAGGTTTAATTGGTGGTATTATATATGCTGTTATCTTAAATAAAAGTGATCATAATCTAGTTACAACTAGTTTAAATAGTTTCTTTGATAGTATCAAAAACAATAATGTAGATTATAAAAGCGCTTTAATTAATAGTTTAATAGGAAATATTTCTTTTGTAACATTTATCTTTTTATTAGGTATATCAATTATAGGAATACCTTTAATTATATTTAGTTTAGCTTCATCTGCCTTTATTTTTGGCTTTTCTTTAAGCTCAATTATTTATACATACCATTTTAATGGCATTTTAAAGGCTATTTTCTATCTTTTTCCTCATCAGGTGATTACTTTATTAATGTCACTATTTTTAGGCTTCTATGCCCTTTATTTTGGTATTAAATTATTTAAATATTTATTTAGAGGCATAGATATTAATCTAAGAAGTTCTATGAAAAGATATATCCAAGTATATATAACAGTTTTATTAATTTTTATTGGTTGTAGTTTTATAGAAGTGTTTCTATCTCCTGCATTAATTAAATTAGTAGTCTAATTTTTAATTAAAGTCTTAGCTTTCTCATCATTAAAATAATAGTTTATATCTGAATCAAGTTTAACTTCACTAACAATACTAGCATACTTAAACAACCTAATCCATTTATCATAATCATAAGTTTCATTAGAAGCATTAATAAAAAAAGACATTAACATATTAGCTGTTTCTTTAGTATATTTTGTATCTTTTAGTCCAGAATTCAAAAGTTTGAAGAAATTATTTACATGTAATTTGGCAGTATCTTCACTAATATAACTATTATTAGCAACATATACTTTTTCTAAAGACTCTTTAATTATAGAAACATTATCAGTACTTATTGCCTCTAAGAATTTATCTTTTCCAATAAGCTCCATAGTTGCTTTCGTAACAGCAACATTTTTATTATAAGCACCATATTCATTCTCATAATCATCACGATATTCATTTTCTATAATCTCTGCAAAGCCCTCAACATAAGCAGAAGGAATACTATTAGTATCAAAAATAGCATGTGTATCTTCATGCCTTCTTAATTCATCATCAGGAGTAGAGCAATAATATATAGTACCATCATAATAAAATGCTTCTATCACTGTTCCATCTTCTTGCTCAAGTCCATTTTTAAAAGGATTATAACTTCGCTCAAATTCAAGATTTTCTAAATTTTCATAGACAACTTCATACTCTATATAAGAATTATCATTAAAAAAATCTATAAAATTATATAAAACTTCTTTTTCTTCTTTATTAGCATAGTCATTTTGAGCAACTGCATTAAGCAATAAATAATTCTTTAATTCTTCATCTGTTTCAATATTTTCAATATTAAATTTCTCATCATCACTTACCTTACTTATTTGTTTATATATATATTTTGTCAACTCATCTAATTCTAAAGGAGAAAGACTGTCTTCATTAGCGAAATACTCCATAATTTTATCAGTTCTAGCATTATCAAAGAAATGATTAATTACTTTGTTTTTTAAATCAGGTACAAAAACCAAAAGAACTGTAATCAAGTAAATTTTAAAGGCACTTGAAAGTTTTTTCAAGGACTTAGAATAATACAAAAAATTTTTTCTATATATTTGGCGATTCCTTCTATCATTTAATTCATAAATAACATGTGAATCTAAAAAGTCCTGTATCTCTTTATCATCTAAAGCAAACACTTGATTAGTAATATTTTCATTTTCTATAAAAGACTCCTGTTTCAAAACTTGTGTGCCAAATTTCTTATCATTAACGACTATATAAATAGATCTATATTTTTGTTTTATAAGTTCATCCTTTATAAAAGAAGCATCACTTAAAGTAGAAACTCTTAAATTTATTCCCTCTTCTTTTAACTTATCTATTTTACCCCTTAACTTTTTCTTATTTAATTTAAAATTAATTTTATTGTCTTTAAACTGATTATAAACATCTTTACCAAGTCTTAAAAATAATATTGGAATAGTATAAAGTGATAATCCTCGATTTAATTTAAACGTTTCTAAAAAAAACGTTGTTAAAGAATAAACAAATAGGTTTTCGATTAAAGGTAAAATAATTAAAACATTATTCCACTCATTTATATATATATTCAAATCTATAATATTATTAGCAATATCTTCATCAAGTACTTTTTTCATTATTTTTCCTCTTTTCTAGGCAAAGTTGCAGAGTTAATTATATCATTGATGTAACTTGAAAGCAAATAAAAATTATAGTATAATTAGTAGGAATTAAAGGCGGTGTTTATTTCTATGAAAAAAGTAGTTGTCGGAATATCTGGCGGCGTAGATTCATCTGTCGCAGCCATTCTTTTAAAAGAACAAGGCTATGATGTAATAGGCCTATTTATGCGTAACTGGGATAGTTCTATTAATAATGATTTCCTAGGCAATCCTAATTTAAATAATAATATTTGTCCCCAAGAAGAAGATTATAATGACGCCAAAGCTGTATGTGACAAATTAGGAATACCTCTACATAGAGTTGATTTTATTAAAGAGTACTGGGATGATGTATTTACTTATTTTTTAGATGAACTAAAAAAAGGAAGAACCCCTAATCCTGACATTATGTGCAATAAATATATTAAATTTGACTTATTTGTTAAAGAAGCAAAGAAACTTGGTGCTGACTATATCGCTACAGGACATTATGCTAAAATAGAAAATGGTAGACTTATGAGAAGTCACGAACATAATAAAGATCAGACTTATTTTCTGTCACAAGTATCTAAAGAACAACTTAAAAATGTTTTATTTCCTCTAGGAGATATTAAAGATAAAAAAGAAGTACGAGAGATTGCCGAAAAATATGGTTTAATCACTGCTAAGAAGAAAGACTCTACTGGTATATGTTTTATAGGTGAGAGAAACTTTAAAAACTTTCTTAAGAATTACTTACCTAATAAAAAGGGTAATATTGTTAATATAGATACTAATGAAGTTTTAGGAGAACATATTGGTCTTATGTATTATACAATAGGGCAGAGAAAAGGACTTGATGTTGGTGGTACTAAGGATAAGTTATTTGTTGTTGGTAAAGATTTAAATAAAAATATTTTATATGTGGTAGAAGGGGAGGATAATGAATATTTATATTCAGATAGTGCTATTTTAGAAGATATTAACTTTAATTGTGATGAAAGACCAATTGAATGTACTTCTAAATTTAGATATAGAGCTCCTGATGTGCCAGTTAAATTAGAATATCTAGATAACGGAGAAATAATCGTTAGATATGATAATGTTAAAGCGGTAACTCCTGGGCAAGCATGTGTTTTCTATCTTGGTGAATACTGTCTTGGTGGTGGTATTGTTAAAGAAGTTAGAAAGAATGATAAAAAACTCTGGTATTTACTTTAAAATATGCTTATACTAATAGTAGGAGGGATATTCATGGAAATAGGTGGATAATTTGAAAAGAGATTATCTCTTTTTTCTTTTTGTAAAGTATTTTACATAGATTTTACTTGACTAAACTTGTCAAACTAATTAAAATGTATTATAGGTGGTGTGTGACATGAAAGATTTAAATAATTTATTAAGTGAACTTGGAATTTCAAAGGTAAGGCTTGCTAAGTATTTAGGAGTATCAAGACAAATGTTATATAACTATTTAGCAATGGATAGCTTATCACAATGGCCTAAAGAAAAAGCTGTACGCTTACTAGCTTTATTAAATATAGAAGACGAAGATGGAGTAAATGGTATAAATGTAACAAGCGATTATATCATTGAAGTTGAAAGTAGACTAAACGAAGGAGTAAAAGATTCCTCTAACAGAGAAGTACTAGCAGATCTTAAATGTTTTAATAAAAAAGAACAAGAGCTACTTGCAGACATCATTAATTTATTAAAAGAAAAATTATCAGAAGACAAAACAAAAACTACTTATAATACATATATATATTTATATCATTATCTACAATCTATGGAAACTAATGATGAATTAAGATATATTTTAGGATACATGTCTAAATCAATGGGATTTACTGATCCAATGGAATTTGCCTTTGATAAGGATAAGCAATTCGTTTTTGAAAGTATACTATTTTCAGCGATGACTTTATATCATAATGGTGGAGCCTCTAAAAATAAAATAGCTGAAACCCATAAAAGATTTGTTCAAGATATAGAAATAAAAAAAGAAGAAAAACTAAGCCGTACTCAAGAATTAAATACTGCTAAAGTTCAAGCTTTAAGAGAGTTAGGATATAGTGAAATAAATGAAACTAACGCTAAAGAAGTACTTGAAAAAATAGCTGAGATTCAATCAAGAAAGGTATAGAAATATATATACCTTTTTAATTTTAATAGCTATTTTAATAATTATTAGAGCACTAACAAATTTAATAGATAATTTATTATATAACAATAATTTTGATGATAAACAAAAATAAAAAAATATTTATAAAAAGAAAAGTTTTATGACTAATGCTGAATATGAGTTCTATAACAAACTTAAAAGTTTAGAACCAGAATATAAAGTTATACCACAATTAAATTTAGCTTCCATCATAAATAAAGAAAATAACAACAAGTATTACACAGATCTATTTAGAAATATAGACTTTGCTATTTTTGATAACAAATTAAAAAATGTGCTATTATTAATAGAATTAAATGACGGAACCCATCAATTAAAGAAAAGAAAAGCAAGAGATTTTAAGGTTAAAAAAATATGTAAAGCTACAGGAATACCATTAATATACTTTTATACAAAATATCCAAACGAAAAAGAGTATGTCATTAATAGAACAAAAGAAATTATAAATAGTGCAAATAATAACTCAAATAACAACTAGACTTTTAGTCTAGTTTTATTACATTAAAAATGTAAACTAAATGTAAAACAATCATAGAGTAGGGGAGCAGTACCATAATATTTGTTATAATTTAAATATAGAAAGAAGGTTTTTGAACTTATGAATAATATAGATACATTTTTTACTTATAGTACATATTATAGTTTCTTTTTAATTTATATCTTTCCAATTCTTTTGATTTTTTTAATATGCTTACTTATTGGTTATTTAGCTAGCATAAATAAAAAATTAAATAATTTATATTCAAAAACCTCTGAAAATAAAAATATAGAAACTTTAGATACTATCGAAAATAACAATAATAAAACTCTGTATGAAGCTACAGTTATACCTGCAGTAATCATATCTGGACTAGTAATCTTTTTAGTTGTAGTTGCTTTAATATTTTCATTTGATTAAATTACTATAATATTAATATATAAATATAATTACTATACAACTAGTTATATATGAGATAATACTTGTCTTATATGTATTAGTTAACATAATATATATTATAGGAAGTAAGATAAAACAGTTTAAAAGATGAATAGTTGTTAATTATTAGAATTTTATAATTATATCTATTCTATAAACTTTAAATAAAATATGATTATAGCTCATTTAGAATATTTTTTTCAGTTAATCCTAACAGCTTAATAATAAATTATCAATAAATAATAATACAGTCTTATCATCTACAAATGTTTTAAATACAAATAATTAAAATTATATTTATTAAAACCATTATACATACAATTATATACTAATATACTAATATATTAATATTCTTATATTATAACCTGCCCTTTTAATCAAAATTCAAAGTAGGGGAAGTGAACCCCAAAAAATAGGGGAATAGAATTTAATTTTTCGGGAAATAATATAAAAGAAGGAGAGATAAAATGAAAAAGAAACAAAACATCAAATGTGACGTAGACAGTTGCAAATATAATAGTAATAATAAAGAATGTAATCTAGATGAGATTAAAGTTAGTAGTAACTGTGATTGTCCAAGCGATGAAGTAAAAGATCAAGAACAAACAGTATGTTGTAGTTTTGAAAAAAACGAAGAAGAAAACTAGTAGAGTTATATATCTACTAGTTTCTTTTTACTCTTCCCTACTCTAGTTCATCTAATATACTAGTTCCAATTTCTGGAGGACTTATTTCAAAATTTTCAGCAATAGTAGCACCTATTACTGCCATTGTATCTTGTATTTCTAAACGTTTAGGATCTTTAAAACTTCTACTATATAATATTAAAGGGACATTTTCTCTAGTATGACCATTTCCTTTAAATGTAGGATCATTACCATGATCTGCAGTTATTATTAATAAATCATCAACCTCTAATTTATTTAATATTATAGGAATTTCCACATCTAATTCCTCAATCGCCTTAGCATAGCCTTCTACATCTCTTTGATGACCATATAAGCTATCAAAATCACATAAATTAGCCATACATAACCCCGTAAACTTTTTATCCATTATATTAGTTAATTTATTAATAACATCAATATTAGAATTACCTTTTAAAGTCTTATTAATACTAGTTTTACTAAATATATCATTAATCTTACCTATCGCTATTACATTATAATTATTGTCATTTAACTCATCTAAAATTGTTCTTTTAGGAGGTGCCACTGGATAATCTTTTCTTCCTGCATTATTTAACCTAAATTTACCCTTGCTACCTACAAAAGGTCTAGCAATAACTCTACCAACTAAAAACTCTTCTTTAAGTGTTAATTCTCTAACCTTTTCACAATAACTGTAAAGTGTTTCAGGACTAATAATATCCTCATGAGCCGCAATTTGCAGATCTGAATCTGCTGAAGTATAAACAATTAGTGACCCATAATCTAATTGTCTTTCGCCAAGTTCATTTATAATAGCATTATCATTACTACATTTATTACCAATAACTCTTCTACCAGTCACTCGTTCAATTTCATCAATAAGTTCAATAGGGAATCCATTTTCATTAAAAGTTTTAAATGGAATATTAGAAGTTATTCCCATCATTTCATAATGACCTGCTAATGTATCTTTTCCTACATTATTAGGCCTAGCAATAGTATAATAAGCATCTACATTATTATTTTCATCCATATTTAAAGTATTTAAAAAGCCAATTTTTGCAAGATTAGGAATAAATAAATCATAATTTTCTTTAATATGTCCTAAAGTATTTGCCCCACTATCACCATAGTTTGCCGCATCAGCGGCTTCCCCTACTCCTAAGGAATCTAAAACCATCAAAAATATTCTTTTAAATCTCATAACTAATTCTCCTTCTTAGCACGCGGATGATTATTTAAGTAATCATTCTTAACTTTTTCATTCGTAACATGTGTATATATACGCGTAGTAGCAATATCAGAATGTCCTAAAAGCATCTGAATACTTCTAAGGTCCGCACCACCATTTAATAAATGCGTAGCAAAAGAATGTCTCAAACTATGAGGAGATATATCAGGATCAAGTCCTTTTTCTTTTAATATTTCTTTCAAATTCTTAAAAAAACCTTGTCTAGATATACCAGCGCCTCTAGAATTTAAAAATAAATAATCAGATTGTTTTTTCTTTAACAATAACTGTCTTTTATCTAAATATTCATTTAAATAGTATTTACATACATCATTAATAGGCACAATTCTTTCTTTACTACCTTTACCTTTAACTCTAATAATATCATTATTAAAATCAATATCATAAACTGTTAAACTAACAAGTTCAGACACTCTTAGACCTGAACCATACATTAATTCTAACATAGCTTTATTTCTATAGTCAAATGGCGTATCTAACTTAATATCTAAAAGTTTATCTACTTCTTCTATAGTTAAACTATGAGGAAGTGTTTTATTAGTCTTAGGTCTATCTATAAACTCACTAGGATTAACAGTTTCATTTTCTTCCTTTTCTAAATAGTTATGGAAATTCTTAATAGTAGTAAGCTTATGAGCAGCTGTTTTACTATCTTCATTACGACTATAACAGTATTTTAAATACATAAGTATATCATCTTTAGTAATTTTCTTAGTATCATATATTTTTCTTTTTTGCGTTAAAAAAATAATATAATCTTTCATTTCATAACTATATGATTTAATTGTATTATTGGATAAGCCTTTTTCAAACTCACAGTAATTTAGAAAATTTTCATTAGCAGTTATAAGCTTCATAACATCATCCTCTATATTTATTATATAACTGTTTCTTAGTTTTGTAAAAGAGAAGAGTATTGATTTAACTATAAAACAATGTTATAATTAATAACAATTTAAGAAAGGGGTGTTAATCTTGTCTAATCATATAGTTGGTATTATCGCTGAATATAATCCTTTTCATAATGGGCATTTATATCATTTAGAAAAAGTTAAAGAAATGTTTCCTAATAGTCCTATTATTTTAGTAGTAGGTGGAGTTTTTACAGAACGTGGAGATATATCAGTATTAAATAAATGGGAAAAGACCGAGATTGCCATTAAAAACGGTATAGATTTAGTAGTAGAACTCCCCTTCCCTTTTTCTTGTGCTTCTGCCGATATTTTTGCTAACGGTGCTATTTCTATTTTAAACAATTTAGGAGTTACTGATTTAGTCTTTGGTAGTGAATCCGATGATATAGAAGGAATAAAAAAATTAGTTGAAACAGAACTTAATAATAGTGAGTTTGATGTATTAGTTAGTCTTTACTTAAGATCAGGCTATAACTACCCTACTTCTTTATCTAAAGCTTTAGAAGACATAACCGGTAACTGTTATAAACTACCTAATGATATTTTAGGAATTAGTTATGTTAAGGCAATTTACTCTAATAATTATAAAATTACTCCTCATACTATTAAAAGAACCAATGATTATCATAGTAAAGAATTAGATAAAATGAGTATAAGGAGTATATCCAGTGCAACAAGTATAAGAAAAGCTTTACTAAATAATAAAGACATTAAAAATAGTGTACCTTCTATTACGTATAATTATTTAAAGAATAAGAAAATACCTAAATTAGATGATTATTTTAATCTTTTAAAGTATAAGATAATAAGTTCTAATGATTTAACTATTTATAACTTAGTTGATAGTGGTATGGAAGTAAAACTAAAGAAAGAAATATTTAATAGTTATAATTTTGACGAATTAATTAATAAAGTTAAGAGTAAAAATTCCACTTATGCTAAGATATCTAGAATGTTAATTTATATATTATGTGATTATACTAAAGAGCAAGCGAAAGAGTTTAAAGAAATTACCTATATTAGATTATTAGGCTTTTCTAATAAAGGCAGAGATTATTTAAATAAGATAAAAAAAGATATAGATATTCCTATTATTAGTAAATTTACAAGAGAAAAAGATAAGATGTTAGAATATGAATATCAAATTACAAAAATATATTCTTTAGTCTTTGATAAAGATGAAGCTAAAAGCTTAATAGAAGCTGAATATAAGATGAAACCTATAAGGGAGGAATAAAGTATGGATAATATGGTAAAAACAAAGAAACAAGGGCTTTTAATAGTTATTTCAGGGCCCTCTGGTTGCGGTAAGAATAGTATAATTAATGAGTTATTAAAGATAAGAAAGAATACTTGGGTATCTATCTCTTGTACTAGTAGAGAACCTAGAGGTGAAGAGAAAAATGGTATTAACTATTATTTCTTATCTAAAGAAGAATTTGAAAGTGATATTAAAAATGATGAATTCTTAGAATATGCAGAGTATTCTGGTAATTACTATGGTACTCCTAAGAAATATATTAAAGAACACTTAGATAAAGGAGAAGACGTAATACTAGAAATAGAGATTCAAGGAGCTTTAAAAATTAAAGAAAAACTAGATGAAACAGTATTTATCTTTATTATGCCACCTACTATGAATGAATTAAAAAGACGACTTATCGCTAGGAATACTGATAGTATAGATAAAATAGAAAAAAGATTTAAAAGAGCTTATGAAGAAATAAACGAAATACCTAAATATAACTATGTAGTTGTTAATGATGATTTAGATAAAGCAGTTAAGAAAGTTGATGCTATTTTAGAAGCTGAGCGTTGCCGTGTTGATAGAATTGAAGAAGTATATCTAGACAGTAAAGAAGAAAAAATCCATGAAGCATTACTTGATGATGTTAAAGACTTTGATAATTCTAAAATAGAAATAAAATAAAAATACGAGGAAATTACCTTGTATTTTTTCTTTCATTTATAACTATATCTTCAACATCACTATCACTATATTTATTTTCATAAAAATCATAAATTTTTTCTTTACTACTTTCTGTAACAATAGTAGGATGAGTAATATCTTCTATATTCTTTAAAACCTCTTTGATTAACTTAAAATGTTCTATAGTTTGATTATCATCAATATTAGGATATTCTAATTTATAAATTGTTATTAGTGCTTTAAGTATATCATTACCATTAATAGGTTCTTGATGAAAATTAACACAATAATCAGCCATTTTTTCTAAAGAACTAGCTTCTTCTAAACAATAATCATACTCATAATGACAAGAAGAGGTTCTACATATTTTTTCAAAACTCTCTTCATCAAAATTTCTAATTGTAGGTGCTAAGAATGAAAGTTTCCATCTAGCGCCAGGATTATTTACTAATGCATAAAACTCTTCTTTATTTTTTACATTTAAGAAATCATATACATTAAAAGTAACCTCTCCGATTAACTCTCTTTTAACTTCATCAAAAGTCATTAATATATGATTATAAAGGCTGTAGTGAATACTATCCAAAGTAGGATCACTAACATATAGTCCATCAATACCATACTTATCATCTTTCATTTTAACAAGTAATCTTGCATGGCCATTTGTATTATTTAAGTCTTTTGTATCATTAGGCAAAACATCTACTGACATGTAATACGTTTCTATATTATAACGTTTACATAATTCTTGTAATAAATTTACATATCCTTCACATACAATATATTCATTAAATAATAACTTTGAAAGAGTTCTAGACTTATCTAAATCATCTCCTTCTTCTACTTCTTTATATGATTTAAAATCTTTAACAATTTGATATAGTTTAGTATATATTTCAAAAGGAGAAAGTTTATCTTTTATAGTTTCTACTGGCTCTAACAATTCTCTTATTTTTAATTCTTTTTTTATCGCTAAATCTAAATCTATTTCATGATCCTCTTCTTTTACTACAATATTTTTATATGTTGTTAAATCACTTAATACATCAGCATTAAAATTTTTAAAATCAAGATTAAATATAATTTTTATATCTTTATATATAGAAACAATATGATTAATAAATATTTTTAAATCATTATATTCAGTAATATTTATAACAATTGTATTCAAGGGAATCTCTTTACTTCTATGTTTAATTTCCTCTAATACTTCTAATAAATCTTTACTATCTATAGCAAGAGTAACTTTATTAATATTTTGATTAACTGCTATAGTTTCCATAGTCTCTTTTGTTATAAATTCTTTATCTAAAGATATATAACTACTTACAAGTTCTTTTAAAATATCACAAACTTTATCTATTAGTTCTTCAAAGTTTTCTTGAAAATAATCATAATTAATATGTAAAACACTATCAAATATAATTTTTTCTAAAGAGAAAGGGTTATATTTCGTTGTATATTGATAAATGCAATTAGGCTTATTAGAAACCTCAAAATCATCATTTGTACGTATAGAAGAAATATATTTTAGCATACTATCATCTAAATTTGCAATCTTTACTACATTTTCATGTGTTTTTGTTAAATCAATATATTTCATATCATTCACCTACCATAATTATATTAGAACTATATAGTAAAAGCAAGGAAACAAGTCCTCACTTATTTTTATATTTCCTCAATCTTCATTAAGTTAGTAATTCTCTTAGTTTCAGTATTAGGGAAACCTCCAGTAATTACAATTAAATCACCTTTATTAAGATCCATAAACTCTTTAGCTTTCTCAACACTTTGAGTTAATACTTCATCAGTAGTTTCAAGGAAAGGTAATGTTCCTGCATAAACACCCCAGTTTAAAGCTAAACGTCTACCAGTTTTCTCATCAGTACATAATGCAAGTATTGGAGCATCTGGTTTTAAGTTACTAATAACTCTTGCAGTTCTACCACTAATAGTAGCAGCACAGATTAGTTTTGCGCCTAAAGCATCTGTACTAAGTACAACGTTAGAAGCAATAGATTTAGTAATATTATCTAAGCTTTCAATATCAAAAGCATAATCGAAACTTGCATATTTTTCAGTAGTCTCACAAATCTTAGCCATAGCAGCAACTGTTTCTACTGGATGTTTTCCAATAGTAGTTTCACCGCTTAACATAACAGCATCAGTACCATCTAATACTGCATTAGCAATATCACTAGTTTCTGCTCTTTTTGGACGAATATTATCACTAGACATCATTGTCTCAAGCATCTCAGTAGCAACAATAGAGATTTTTCCAAGTCTTCTACAAGTATTAATCATTTGTTTTTGATAGATTGGAACCATTTCACTAGGAACTTCAGTACCAAGGTCACCACGAGCTACCATAACACCATCACTAACACTTAAGATATCTTCTAAGTTTTCAATTCCTAAAGCACTTTCAATCTTACAAATTATTTGTAAGTCTTCTCTACCATGTTCTTTTAAGATCTCTTTAACTTCTAATACATCTTCTTTGGTAGATACAAAGGAAATAGCAAGAAATTCTCCACCATGTTCACATGCATAGATGATATCTTCTCTATCAGCATCACTTACATATGGAATATCTAGTTTAATACCAGGAACACTCATACTCTTACGGTTTCCTAATACTCCACCATCAATAATCTTACAAGTAACTCTATCTTCATATTTAGCGATAACTTCAAGTTTCATCTTAGCATTCTCTAGTAAGATAATATCACCAACATTAAGAGAATCAATAGCACTAGGATGATTAACAGAAAATCTTTCTTTAGTACCAGTAACAGTCTCTTTAACTATATCAATAGTCTCTCCTGGAACAAGTTCAATAGAATCATTTTCCATAATTCCACATCTAAATTCAGGACCTTTAGTATCCCAAAGAATAGCCACATTCATACCAGTTCTTTTTCTTACTTCACGAACTGATGAACAAGCAAGTTCTCTTTCTTCTATAGTAGCGTGAGAAAAGTTAATTCTTGCTACGTTCATTCCTGCTCTAACCATTTT
Source organism: uncultured Mycoplasmatota bacterium (assembly GCA_946500695.1). Lineage (GTDB taxonomy): Bacteria > Bacillota_I > Bacilli_A > RF39 > UBA660 > Onthousia. Next base: position 14,414 of record CAMMWS010000025.1, read on the forward strand.
TTCCATTACATCAGGTTGATTACTAGCAGGACCTATACTACAAACAATTTTTGTCTTTTTCATTATTTACTTCACTCCTTCTAATCAAGCTATATAATTATAGCATAGTTTTATTAAAATTAAAAGAGTATTTTAATCTGAATTATGAAAATTCGTAACTAATTTGGTACATTTTTATCTTGCTATAGAGAAATTAATTTGATACTATATTTATAGGAACATTTAATGGTTAAGTGTTATCTCCGAATATTTTTATTTGGAGGTGATACTATGAGTAAAAAAGACTTTTTAGTTTCAACACTATTATTTATAATAATTTTACTTATTGTATTACTTTTTGTAGTTATCATTATATTAATATAAGACATAAAGCAAAAAGAAAGCACTTAACTAAACAGCATGTTTAATTAGGTGCATACCCTTTTTACAGGAGAAACACTTAACACAAGCGACATTAAATGTTCTCTTTTTTATTGTATGTAAATTCCTTTTACATATTCATAGTATCATAAATATTAACTCTTGTCAAAAAAACATTAAACAAATTTTATATATTTAATGACATCAAGATTAAAAAAATATATAATTAAATTGGAGGTAACATATGAAAGATATAGATTACGAACAAATTAAAAGATTTTATAATGAATATAATAATGATAAAAATAACAAGATAATTGAAAATGCTATGAAAAAAATAGGTATGCAAAGTTTTTGCTTAAATACTGATATTATTAATAACACTCCAAACGTTTTTAATATAGAATTACCCAATACTAAGATATATGATCAAGAAGATTCTTGGTTATGCTGGCTTTATGCAGGAATAAATTTTATTGAAAATAACGTTGCTACTAATCTTAACATTTTACCTACAGATATAAATTTATCAATAAATTATCTATCTTTTTTTGATAAATTAGAAAAAGCTAATACTTTTTATAACAGAATAATCGAACAAGAAAACTTTGATTTAAAAACTGAAGTAAATAAATATTATATAGAGGATGCTTTTTATGAAGGTGGTCGCTTCACATTTTTTAAAGAACTAGTTAATAAATATGGTATAGTTCCAGAAGATGTAATGCCTAAATCTTTTGATAGTAAAAATTCGGAACAACTAATAAGACTTTATAATGAAAAAATAAAAAAGGATATGTTTAAATTACTAAAATTAAAAGAGAATAACACTTCAAAAGACAAACTTTATCTAAGAAAAGAAGAAATGTTAAAAGAAAATTACAATCTCTTGTCTAAATGCTTAGGTTCTCCTCCCCTATTTTTCACATATGAGTATAAAGATAAAGACGGAAAAATAATTAAATTAGAAAATATAACTCCTATAGAGTTCAAAAATAAATATTTATCTATCAACTTAGATAATTTTGTAAGTATTACCAATGTTCCTATGTATAAGACCGAATATAACAAGCTCTATAGAAAAGAATATAATGAAAATATTTATGGTAAATATATTGAATTTATTAATAAGCCTATAGAAGTATTAAAAGATCTAGCAGTTAGACAATTAAAAGATGGTATGCCAGTTTATTTTGCTTGTAATATTGATAAAATGAGAGATAAAAAATCAGGTATATTAGATTCTAATTTATATAATTATAAAGATGTATTTAATATAGATTTATTAACTAAAGAAGAAGCCTTAAATAGTTTTGATATTTACTATCAACATTTAATGGTAATAACAGGAGTTCATATTGAAGATAATAAACCAATTAGATGGAAAGCTGAAAACAGTTATGGAGATATACTATATAAAGATGGTTATTATATAATGAATGATAATTTCTTTAATAACTTTGTTCTTATGGTAATAATTAATAAAAAATATTTAAGTAAAGAAGACCTAGAATTATTTAATACAAAACCAATAACAATAGACAGATATAATCCATTTTAAAAGACTTATGAACAAAAACATAAGTCTTTATTTTTGACACTTAGGGCAATAATAAGTGCCTCGTCCTCCTACTTTAGTAGCAATAAGCCTCTCTCCGCAGTTTGGACATACTCCATCTTTTTTACCATGAACAGCAAGTTCATTTTGAAATAAGCCATGTACTCCCTCTGCTGATGTAAAACTCTTAATAGTAGTACCTCCCATAGTAACAGCTTTATCTAGTATTATCTTTGTATTTTTAATAATAGCATCCGCTTCTTCTAAACTAATACTATCTGCTTTCCTTAAAGGGTTTATATGAGATGCAAATAAAATCTCATCATCATAAATATTACCAATACCTGTAATAATAGACTGATCAAGTAAAGCGGTTTTAATAGGTACTTTTTTCTTCTTTAAAGCATCTAATAAATAATTAGGTGTTAAACTCCTATCGTAATACTCTAATCCTAAATCAGAAAGAGGCTTCAAATTATAAACTTCATCTTTAGGAAGACATGCCATTTTACCAAACTTTCTAACATCATTAAATCTCATATCTGTATTATCAGTAAAAGTAATAATAACATGTTCATGCTTTTCTTTAACTACACTAGGATCTCTAAAGAAAAACTTTCCTTCCATTCTTAAATGGCATATCAAAGCTTTAGTTGTAAGAAATATTACTATCCATTTACCTCTTGTAGTAATAGACTCAATTTTTTCTCCTACTAAATTTTTTTTAAACTTATCTATATCACCAATAATTATATTATCCCAATAAACATCTACATTCTTAATAGTCTTACCTATAATAATATGTTCTAATGTCTTACTAACTGTAATTACTTCTGGTTTTTCAGGCATTGTTAATCACTTCTTCCTTTTTATCTAGTATATCTCCATTGCTTAAAATAAGTGCATTTACCTTCTTCATTCACAGATATTTGAAATATTCCATCTATTTGCTGTCTAACATTACTTGGCATTAAAGTTCTAGTCATTTGCCAATTAATAATACATAATTCATCAGTGTAAGAAAGTATTTTGTATTGATAATCAATATCTTTTTGGTTATCGGCTACAACATTCCACAAATTCGTAACTTCAATAAAATCTTTGCATGGTGGATCTAATGGATTTTCATAATATTTTACATTTTTATCTAATGTATTAAGAGTCCTTTCCCAATTTAATTCTTTCCAAGAATCCATAAATTCATCCATCCAATCTTGATATCTTTTTTCTAACATTCTTTCAAACCTCCTATTAATTCGTTTTCTCTAAAACTAGTATAACATATTACCGGATTTATGTAACTCTTATTTCAAATCTAATTTATATAGTCTTTCTATTCTTTGCTCTTTTTTAAAAGTATTAACTTCTTCTAAAAAAGTCCATCCAAATTTCTCATATAAACCTATATGTTTTGTATATAGAAATATCTCATCAAAGTTAACATTTTCTTTAGCATTGTCAAATACACTTTCTAGTAATTTTCTTCCATATCCTTTACCTCTATATATCTCATCAATGTAGACATTAGCAAGCCAAGGATAAATATCTGGTCTAACACTTAAGTCATCATAAGCAAATTGATACATACCAATAATTTCATTATCTAAAAACATGCCATAAGTTTGTGGTAATCTATCATCTTCCATACTGTGTTGCATAAAACATCTAACCGCATCCTTACTATATCCATCACGTTTGCCCCACCAGTTATACATCCATTCAATTAATTTATCTAATGTTTCATTATCAATATTTACTAATTTTCTAACTTCTCAATTTTTCATTCAAAAACTTCTCCTACTTAGCTTCATACCAATCATTACCTGTTTCAATATCTACTTTTAAAGGAACATCTAATTTAATAACGTTTTCCATCTTATCTCTTACTAATTCTTTTACTTTCTCTAACTCATCTTTATAAACATTTAAAACAAGTTCATCGTGTACTTGAATAAGTATTTTACTTTTTAATCCTCTTTTAGTCATCTCACTATATAAATCTACCATCGCTTTTTTTAATATATCAGCAGCACTACCTTGAATAGGAGTATTAAGAGCCATTCTCTCTCCTCCACTTCTTACCATATAGTTACTACTCTTTAACTCATCAATAACTCTTCTTCTATTCATTATTGTAGTTACATAACCATTTTTATAGGCTTCTTTCTTTTCTTTATCCATATATTCACTAATACCTGGATAAGTCTCTAAATAGTTATCCATAAACTTTTTAGCACTGCCTACATCTATCTTTAAATCTTCAGATAGACCAAAACTACTAATACCATAAAGGATACCAAAATTAACCGCTTTAGCAGTTCTTCTCATAGATTTATCTACATCTTTAATATCTACTTTAAAGATATCACTAGCCGTCTTTGCATGAATATCTTTATCTTCTTTAAATGCTTCTATTAAATTAGTCGCTTTAGAAAGTGAAGCAAAGACTCTAAGTTCTATTTGTGAATAATCAGAACTCATAATAATAGAGTTATCTTCAGGTATAAATGCTTTTCTAATTAATCTTGAATAATCACTTCTAATAGGAATATTTTGTAAATTAGGCTCAGTTGATGAAAGTCTTCCTGTTCTAGTTAAACATTGATTAAAAATCGTATGAACTTTACCATCTTCTTTAATCTTATCTAAAAGACCAACTACATAATTAGCATATAACTTAGTAAGCATTCTATATTCTAATACTTTATTTACTATAGGATGATATGGACTAACTTTATCTAAAATATCTCTACTAGTAGAGTAACTAGTCTCATCCTTTTTTCTCTTTTTAGGATAAGGTAATTCTAATTTTATAAATAAGACTTCACCTAACTGTTTAGGAGAACTTATATTAAACTCACATCCAGCATCATTATATATATCTTCTTCCATGTCTTTTATCTTGACTTCTAACTCATCTTTTAACTTTAATAAATAATCTTTATCTACTCTAATACCAGTAAGTTCCATATCGATAAGAACATATGCTAAAGGCATCTCTATTTCACTAAATAATTTAGTCTCACCATATTCATCTATTTTAAGTAAAAAATCACTCTTAGTACTATAGACAAAACTACTCTTTAAATTACACTGTTTAATTGTCTCTTCAAGTTCTACTTTCTTTCTTCTTTTAAGTGTTCCATAAGTATCTTCAAAAGGCTTAATTTCTACATTTAAATCATTCATTAAAGTAGTAATATCATCGTTCATTTTATAGTCTAAAAGGTATGATGCAATCATGGCATCATAGTTACAATTATTTAATTTTATACCTAGTTTATTTAACAAAATATAACATTTCTTAACATCATAAGTAGATTTAGGAGTATCATTTTCAAATAATTCTCTATAGTTAACAACATCTTCTCCTTTTATAAAACAAGTCCCACTATCATTTGTAAAACTAACTCCTATAATAACTGATTCATTATAGTTATAAGCATCCATTTCTATATAAAAGGAATAATCTTTACTACTATCAAAGTCTTTAACATCTATCTCTTTTACTTCTATATTTTTATCATCACTATTACTGTTATTATCTTCTAAAGTATTACTATCTATACTATTAACTTTTTTAAGTAATGATTTAAACTCTAATTCTTCTAAAATCTCTATATATTCTTTCCTATTAAATCCCTTATATTTACAATCTTCTAAACTAAATGGAATGTCTACATCTCTATATATAGTTGCAAGATCATAACTCATATAAGCATTCTCTTTATCATTTACTAATTTTTCTTTGGACTTAGGAGTTAATTCATCTACATGAGCATATAAATTATCTAAAGTCTTATATTTTTCTAATAGATTAATTGCAGTTTTCTCCCCAATTCCTTTAACACCCGGTATATGATCAGACATATCTCCCATTAAAGCTTTAAGATCAATCATATTAATAGGTTCTACTTTATAAAATTCTTTAAATACCTCTCTATTAAATCTAATAGAACCTTTAGTCTTTAATAGTTTTACATCTACTTCATCACTAATTAACTGTAATAAATCTTTATCACTAGAGATAATTGTAGCGATAAACTCATCTTCTTCATCTACTCTTTTTGCAAGAGTACCAATTATATCATCTGCTTCATAATTATCTATTTCAAAATGTTTAATACCTAAAGCATCAAGAACTTCCTTAGCTTTAGGAAATTGGCTTCTTAAATCATCAGGCACTTCTTTACGTCCTGCTTTATATGAATCATATTTATCATGTCTAAAAGTCTTACCTTTATCAAAAGCTACCATAATATAACTAGGTTTCTCTTCTTCAATAATTTTATTCATCATATTAATAAAACCATATAAACCATTAGTAGGAAAACCCTTAGAGTTTCTCATAATAACCCCACTATAACTAGTAGCATAGTAACTCCTAAATAAAAGATTATTTCCATCAACTAATATTATTTTTTTCATATCTAACCACTCTTTCTTTATTTATTGTACCACACTACTAGGGAGTTTTTAAAATTATTTTAAAGATAAAGCAACTGTAGTGTTGATTATTTCCTCTTCACTACTCTCTAACTCATTAACTCGATCACACATAAATAAAGTAAGAACAACAGCCATCATATAGATTAGGCTAACACCAATTGCAGTTTTTAAAATTTTTTTTAAATTCAACATATCTATCACTCCTTCTTTCTGATACCATTTTATATCGAACAATTGTTTATGTCAATGGCTTTTCGAATTTTTGTTTGACATTTTACATATGCTATGTTAAGATTAATACAAATAAAGGAAGAAGGTGTTATTTATGGAAAAACTTACAGATAGACAATATGATATATTACAAATTATCAAAAAATTAATCGCTAAAAATGGGTATCCACCTACTGTCAGGGAAATAGGAGATGAAGCGAAGCTTTCAAGCCCTGCTACTATTCATTTTCACCTAAAACAATTAGTTAAAAAAGGCTACATAAAAAAAGGAACAGGTACTAATAGAACCATTGAAGTTTTAGTTGATAATGAATATTTAGATGACGAGGAGGAAGTAGTAAAAGTTCCTCTTCTTGGTAAAGTAACAGCAGGTACACCTATTGAAGCAATAGAACGTCCTGATGAGACATTCGCCTTACCAGCAGAATTACTAGGAAACAAAAAAGAAATATTCACCTTAAAAGTAAGTGGTGAATCTATGATTAATGTAGGTATTTATGACGGAGATATTTTAATTGTAGAAAGACAAAATACAGCTAAAAATGGTGATACTGTAGTCGCTATGAATAAAGACAACGAAGCTACCGTTAAAACATTTTATAAAGAAAATGGCTACTTTAGATTACAACCAGAAAATGACACTATGGATCCTATAATACTTGATGAAGTAACTATCTTAGGTAAAGTTGTTGGACTTTATAGAAAATTTTAAAACGAGGCTAATTAAGTTTAGTCTCGTTTTAAATAATATTTTTTAACTAAAGAATTGTTTTTCTCAATATATTTAGAAAGAAAGTTTTGTTCATTTAAATGTCCAATTACTTCATCAATATTGTTTTCTAAATACCTAAAGTCATCTCTATTAAATCTTTGTAAATTTTTTTGTTCTAATAAAATAGCAAGATTAATATCATCAACATATCTTCTTAAAGGTGCACTACTATTTAAATAAATTTCACTATTACTAGGATTCTTTGTATATATACCATTTTCTCTATATATACCAAAATCAAGTTCTCCTGCTACATAATAACTAACTAAAAGCGAAGGTAATGCAATCATATCATCAACACTTACTTTCCATAAATTAGCAAGATACGGTTTTGTCGTAGTAGAAGATATTACCTTGCATAAATCCCTCAATAGATAAATAGATTTATCAACCTTAGTGTTTATCTCTTTTTTATTTAAAATTCTAGAAGCATCATAACTCGTCAAGTTATAATCAACCATAACTTTATTTCTAGAAACAGAAGAAGAACATATATTACCATTACTATCAATAACAAATTGAAAAGAAATAACAGATTTAGGCTTTAAAGAAACATCTTTGCTTAACATGCTTAAGTAATCATGAGAAAGTTTTGCAGGTAACATATCATAATTAATGTTTTTACCATTATCTCTTAAATAAAATGAAGTACCCTGTTTATAAGCATTTATACTTAACTCTCTATTTTCTCCCAAAAATGATGGCACATCACTAACATAGACATTAAAAAAGTACAAATCTCCTTCCTTATCAATAGAAAATACACTATCCAAATCGAGAAATTCTTCACCATCAAGTGCAATAATAGGTGTATCTTGATAAACAAAAGGCATCTTAGAAGAAACATAATTTAACTTACCATCATATGAACTACCTATGTCAAGGTTAAAATCAGAATTAACTAAGTTATTAGTAAGTTTATTAGTAGGATTAGAATTTATAACTTTATCTAGTTTTTTAAGTAGGTCAATAAACTCTATATAACAAGAATCATCTTTATCTATAAAAGTATCTTTTAAATTTATTTTTTCAATGCTCCCATTTATAGTCACAATAATTCTTGCAACTGTATCTGTTCTTAAAGATGATCTTTTTAATATATTTAACAATCTAGTAAACTCTTCAATTAAAGAAACTAATGTACAAGTACCACCACTATAACTTTTCTCTATCTTTGCAATTACCTTACAAACATCTTCCCTAGCTTTAATATCCATAATACTTTTTAGCCATTTATCATCATCAATATACATTTTAATAGCAGCAAATGTCTCATCACTATAAGAAAAAATATCATCTGATTTATCTAAAATATATCTAAAACAAAATTTAGCATCACTAATTGAAGATAAAAACGAAAGAACTTCTTCTTCCTCTATATCATTCTTATCTAGTAATTGCAAAACCCACTCAAAACTTACAATATCATTCTCTTTTAGCAACAATAATTCCAAATTTCTTTTAAAAGCAGTTTTAGAGTCACGCCACTTTATTTTGTCTTTATTCATATCTAATTTCTTATTAAGTTCTGTTAAATAAAACAATCTAGTATTTCCTAAAGGTTTTGAACTTTTAAATACCTTTTTCACATAACTATCTATTTTCCCAAAATTCATTTTAAAAAATGACATGTCTAAATAACTACTTAATTTTATACCTTTATACATATTCTCAACCCCCAAATATTTTAAATAATTTTTCTAACTATATAACTAGCAATCAAAAGCCCAGTACTACTTGGTACAAAAGCATTTGAGCCTATTGTATTTTTATTTTTTACTTTTACAGGTAACTCTACTGATGTACAAACTTTAATCTTCTTTTGCATAGTTTTATCAAACTTTTTTCTCATTATTTTAGCAAGTGGATCATTATAAGTCTTATCTAAAGATGTGATAATTAATTTGCTTGGATCAAGCCTATTACCTGTTCCCATCGAACTAATAAAGTTTATATTATTTTCTAAACAATAATCAATAATACACTTCTTAGCACTAACATCATCAACTGCATCTACAACGAAATCTATCTTTGTATCAAAAACAGCTCCTATATTATCTAAAGATAGTTTCAAATTATAAGTTTTAACATTGCACCTTTCATTAATATTAGCAATTCTTTCTTTAAAGCAATCAACCTTGTATTTACCAACATTAGATGTAGTCGCAATTATCTGCCTATTAAAATTAGTAATATCAACTTTATCATAATCTACTAGTATTAAATTTCCAACTCCACTTCTAGTAAGAGCTTCAACAACATAGCCACCTACTCCGCCTAAACCAACGATTAAAACTGTGGAATTAATAAGTCTTCCTAATGAAAAAGAACCAATTAAGTTCTCTAGCCTATCAAATTTCATAATTATGCTGCTCTCTCATTATGATTAAACTTATAAATAAGTACTTTTTGCTTCTCTGACAAAAGCATTTTTTGTTTCTCTGATAAATCTAGCCAATCTAAAACTTTACCATTAACCAAAACGTTTAAAGCCGCTAAACTCAAATACCCCTCATAATTACCTAAAGCAATATTTTTATAATTAGCTAAAGCTTTACTTTCTTTTTTAGTACTATCAAAGAACTTAATAACGTTATCTAATTCACTTGTCAATATAACATCATTTTCTTCAATTTTACAATCTAAGCTGTTAAAAAAATCTAAAACTTCTAACTGTTTATCATAACCAGCATTCATTAACTGATTTCTTATATAAAGTGATGATTGATTACTGTTTCTAAGCATTTGCATTTTACTTAAAAGTTCCCCATTAAATAACTCATCAAAGCCCAATGCTTTTAATGACAACTTTTCTTTTTTTACATCGCTAGGATTACTAAATCTAATACTATTAACTAACATACCATAAATATAATCATTAATTTCATTAGGTTTATAAAAAGGCATAGGTATAATATAAGAATCATAGAAATCACTATCTTCATATTTCTTAGTATTAACTATGACATAGTTAGCTGGTGTTGTATTATAATTCATAATCTTTCTAATAGCATTTGTAACTTCTCTTGGATTAGATATAACCTTTTTATCAGCATCATATCCCTTTATAATAGTCTTACCAACAACAACATCACTGTAACTAATGCCCTTAGCACCAGAATTGAGTACGTTTTCTCTTACTTCAACATTTCTAAAATTAATAGTCACATTAACTGTTAAATTATTAACATCATTGGCATCACCAACTATCAATGGTAAACTAATCATAATAACACCACCTTTTCCATAGGAAGAGTATTATATCATATGTTTTTATTTTTGACAAGTATTGCAAGTTACTATTCACAGCCAAATAGAAAAAATAAAAGAAAGATATCCACAGTTGGAT
>CAMMWS010000026.1:0-23425 GCA_946500695.1 uncultured Mycoplasmatota bacterium
CCTGAAAAAAAGAATGCTGAAAATTTACTCAGCACCCTTTAATGTCGAAGAACCAATATTTTTAAATTATCAATAAAAAAGTAAAAGACTATACATCTAGCCTCTTACTTATTAAATCTACCATCTTTTTAGGATTATCAATTATCATTTGATGAATAGAATCTAATTCACGTAGTCCCATGATAAACTCTATTTCTTCTTTAGCCATATTAGTAATTTTTTTATTCTTACCTTTTGGTTTAACTGGATTATCATATCCTAATAGATAATCAACATCAACATCCAAAATCTTTCCTAGTTTTGTTAGGGTATCCAAAGTTGGGACTCTCGTGCCATTCTCATAACAACAAATACTTACTTTTGTAACATTTACACGCTCGCCCAACTCTCGTTGCGTTAAGCCATTTGCTATACGCAACTCTTTTAAACGTTTACTTAAAAGCATATTTGTCTCTCCTTAATTAATTGTTTATTAAACTATAAATCTTTTCCCTAACAAAAGTCAACTGTTATTAGCAAAATATTGAAAAATAAGTAAAAAAACGGCTAATTATCAATATTTTTGACATCAACTTTTTTCTTATTTGACAAAAAAGTTACTTTGTCTGCAACTACTTCTAAAAAGTATCTTGTGCCTTCATCAGTCTTAATAATATTGCTTTGAAGACGGCCTCTAATACCGACTATATCACCAACTTTACAATATTCTTTTGTTAGTTTAGCCTTTTCTTCCCATAGAGTGCAATTTATAAAATCTGTCTCATATACCCCTTCCATGTTTTTAAATGAACGGGGTATGGCTAGAGAAATAGTTCCTACTTTTTTACCAGTTTCTGTTTCTTTTATATCAATATCTTTGGTTAGTCGGCCTACTAAAATTAAACTGTTTAACATTCAATTCCTCCTTTCGCACTTAAAGTAACATAGAATAAATTTAAGCGCAAAAGTAAAAAACTGGTAATTCATTCATATTTTAGCCCAGTTTTTCAAAATTCATATATGCAATTTAATAAATTGGATGACTATTTTAGAAGAGATTTAGTAAATTACAAGTTTTTTTTCAAAAGTTGATTTAGTTCAACAGCATATTCCATTGGCAGTTCTTTTCTAAATTCTTCAAGGAAGCCTAGGATTATTAATTCTTCACATTTATCTTTAGGTATTCCTTTACTTTCTAAATAAAAGATACTTTCATCACTTATTTTAGAAACAGTCGCTTCATGTTCAATAGTACTAGTATTATTAGAGACTATATTTGTAGGAATGGTATCACTAATACTATCTTTATCTAGTATTAAAGTGTCACATTTTATCATGCTATAAGAATTAGTAGCATCTTCTTTTAGTTTTACATCTCCTCTATAAGTAGCATTGCCTCCATCTCGAGCGATACTTTTAGAAACTATTTTACTATATGTGTTTTTACCAAGATGGATCATCCTTGCTCCTGTATCTTGAATTTGATTATTTGAAGCGACACTTATAGTTATACAAGTACCAGATGAATTATCACCTTTTAAAATACAACAAGGGTATTTCATAGTTAATTTACTTCCTATATTACCATCAATCCATTCCATAGTACCATCTTCTTCAACTAAAGCTCTTTTGGTAACTAAGTTATAAACATTAGGAGCCCAATTTTGAATAGTAGTATAACGACACTTACTTCTTTTACCTACATATATTTCTACAACCGCAGCATGAAGTGAAGAAGTGGCATAAGTTGGCGCTGTACACCCTTCAATATAGTGAAGTTCACTATCATCATCAACTATAATTAGTGTCCTTTCAAATTGACCCATGCCTTTACTATTAATTCTAAAGTAGCTTTGAAGAGGTCTTTCTAATTTGGTATGAGGGGGAATATAGATAAAACTACCACCTGAGAAGACGGCACCGTTTAAGCTAGCATATAGATTATCATTATTTTTTACAATTTTACCAAAATATTTTTTGACTAAATCAGGATATTCTTTAATAGCATTATCAATAGATGTAAAAATTACTTTTTTATCCACAAGTTCTTTAATCATATTATGATATATTACTTCACTTTCATACTGGACTCCCATACCATCCATATATCTTTCACTTTCTAAAACACCAAGATTATCTAGTTCACTTTTAATAGGTTTTAAAACTTTATTCCAATCATCAGTTAATTCATCAGTAGTACTTTTATAATAGATAATATCATCAAAATTTAGATTAAACTCTGGCCCAAAAGGAAGCTTTTTATTTGTTTTAGTAAAGTATTCATACGACTGTAATCGATAATCTCTTACCCAAGATGCTTCTTTTTTATGTTCTGATATTTTTAAAATACTATCTTTAGTTAGTCCTTTAATCTCCACTTTCTTCCTCCTTTAGAATCTTATTTATTGTATCAACTGGAAGAAGAGCGCAATGTTTTCTATTTGGTTGCATGTAGATGGTATCATATGCCATTAGTTCTCCTAAAAGTTCTTCATCATATGGTTTTTCAGCGATTAAATTTTCATAGTTTTTTATTAACTCTTTAACTTCTTCAACAGTTTTACCTATTATTTTTCGCAAGAAAATAGAAGTTGCCGAAGTTGAAATAGCACAAGCTTCACCATCAAAGTTAGCATCAACAACAATTCCTTCTTCTATTTTTAGTTCAATGTCAATATTATCAATACAAGATTCATTATTCGTATTAGCTTTTTTATAACCATTTTCGTTTTTTAATCCCTTATGAAAAGGACTATTATAATTATCTAATATTATCTCTCTTTTTAAATCTCCATCCATAATACCAATCCTTTCTATAGTATTACTTTAAATAAATCATCACTTTTTTCTAAAACTTCTATTAACTTATCTATTTCTTCTTTAGTATTATAGAAATATAAACTTATTCTACAAGTATTTTTAATATTTATTTCATCTTTTAAGATTTTGGCACAGTGGTTTCCAGCTCTTACACAAATATTATAATGATCTAAGTAGATAGCAGTATCTTGACTGAATATTCCTTCTAAGTTAAATGCTAAAACACCACTATCAGTACTTTTATTATATAAAATTACTTTAGGATTTTTCTCTAATTTAGAAACAAGATATCTCTTTAGTTCTTTCTCATACTGATAGATTTTATCCATGCCAATACTTTGTAAATAATCAATGGCTGCCCCTAGTCCTATTACTTCAGCGATAGGAGGTGTTCCTGCTTCAAATCTTGTTGGGATACTTTTATATTCAACTTCTCCTGTTACTTCGAAATATTGATTCATACCACCGCCAAATTCGATAGGAGCCATTTTTTCTAGATATTCAGTTTTACCATATAGTACACCTACGCCTGTTGGTCCTAGCATTTTATGACCTGAAAATGTTAAGAAGTCAATATCATCTAAAGTAACATCTGTTTTCATATGGGGAACACTTTGAGCACCGTCTACTACTAAGATTATGTTATTGGCATGAGCTATTTTGCTTATTTTATTAATATCTCTAACATCTCCTACGACGTTAGTAATAGTAGCGACTGATATTACTTTAGTATTTTTAGTAATTGTGTCTTTTAAATTATCTATAGTTAATTCATGATTATCATTTAAAGGGATATATTTTATTTTAATATTTTTTATTTTTGCTAGTTCTAACCATGGTAAGACATTTGAAGCATGTTCACTTTTAGTGAGTAATACTTCATCACCTTCATTTAAATAATTCATCATAAAACCAAATACTATTTTATTTAGGCCATCGGTAGCACCACTAGTGAAAACTATTTCGTTAGGACTTTTAGCACCAATAAATTTTGCTACTTTATTTCTAACTTCTTCATAGGCATTACTAGCTTCAAGAGAAATTTTATAGTCTCCTCTATGAATATTAGCACAGTAATTATAATAATAATCATTCATCGCTTCAATGACACATTTTGGCTTTAGAGTTGTCGCACCATTATCAAAGTAAATTATATCATTTTTTAAAATAGGAAAATCTTCACGATTAATAATAATCACCTCCCTTGTACTTTACTTTCTTCCAAAAATATCTGGTATGCCACCAATAAATTCTATTTTTCCATCATTATATACAACAGCTTGACTATCTTTTATGGCATAGACTTTAAACTCATTATCTTCTAAGACTCTTTCAAAAAAGTCTTTAGTCCACTTTTTACGGTCTTCTCTCATGTAATGAGGAATTATATTGAAATCTACTAAGTTGAGTTCTTCATGAGTTTTAGCAAGTTCTTTATCTTTTGGATATCGTTCTTCCCAAAACTTCTCGCTTGTAATTTTTCTGCCAAGGACAATTGAACCTGCTGATGTACCCATTATTACTTTTGTTTTACTTATATTCTTAATTATATCTATAGTATCAGTTTCTCTAAAAAGTTTTTCTAATAAATGTTGTTTGCCACCAACTATATAAATTAAGTCTGCCATGTTTAAACGTTTCTTTATTTCTTCTTTGCTATAGGCTCTAAAGTTAACAAAATCTATGACATCACCAATATATTTTTCGATATTAGATAGTTCTTTTATTAACCATCTTTTATCTTTTGTGCCATCAAGTCCTACATAGGCTTCATTAATTATAGCAATGTTTATTTCTTTTAAGGGTTTCCCTACTAATTTTTCTACTTCTTTAGCAATTTCTTCAGTAGTAAATCCTTGTGATGCTAAAACTAATTTCAATGTAATCACCTCATTACTTTATCTAAAATATTATCAAGTACACTCTCATAATCTTTAGGTAACTCTACCATCTTCATAAATCCATTTAAAAGAAGATTAAAAGCTTCTTTTCTACTTATGCCTTTAGTCTCTAAATAAAATAGTGACTTTTCATCAAAAGGTCCTGTGTAGGCAGAATGATTGGCAATAGAATCAAACTCAGCGATAAAGAGATTTGGTTCTATTAGACTTTTACCTTCATCTAAATTAATTATTCTACTACTTTGATTACATATTGAACCTATCATACCCTTTTTAATATAGCCATTAACACTAAACTTTAAGTCTCCCTTTAGATAACTAATACCATGACATATAACATTACTAGTAGTATTTTTATTTTGATGATAAACATTTACTTCATTAGTTATCTTTTTATCTGTTATCGTCATAAGATAGAAATCTAATTTAGCATTATTATATATATTAGCATTTATAGTAATATTTTCAGTAGTTATATTATAAATAGTTGCCTTTTTAAAAATATTAAAATCTACTCTTATATTATTTTTAGTTACAAGATATAATTTTACATTATCACTTTCAATATTAATGGTAGTATCTTTATCTAGTTCTAGTTTAAAAGTACCTTCTTTATCATAACTTTTAGTACTATCTAGTAATATATTATTCATGATTTTCTCTAGACTCCACTTCATTTACCCCATTATAGCCAGTTTTTTCTATTTGTTTAGCGAGAGTTATATCACCTGTTTTAATTATTTTGCCATCTTCCATTTGGTGAACAAAATCCGGTTTAATTAAATCTAGAACTCTACTATAGTGAGTAATAATTAAAACGCTTGTATCTTTATTTGCTTTTAAGTAGTTATTAATATTTTTAGCGACTATCTTTAAACTATCTACATCTAAGCCACTATCTAACTCATCTAAAATTATAAAGCTTGGTTCTAAAAGCTTTAGGCCTAAGACTTCATTTTTCTTTCTTTCTCCTCCAGATAAACCTTTGTTTATTCCTCTATGCATGGTATCTTTTGGAAGAGATAGGGAATCAATTTCTTTTTTCATCTTACTAATAAAGGTATATAAATTAGTATCATTACTACCTCTTTCTTTTAAGGATGTTCTTAAAGCTTCACTATTACTTACACCATCAATAATGGATGGATCTTGCATAAGTAAATAGATGCCATCTCTTGCTATTTCATCAGTAGTTAAATCATTTAGAATTTTATTATTATAAGTGATGGTACCATTAGTAATAATATAATCTGGATGATGCATTATTACTTTTGATAAAGTACTTTTACCTACTCCATTAGGTCCCATAATAGCATGAATTTCTCCAGGTTTAATTGTTAGAGAAAAATCTTTTAAAATTTCTTTACCAGTATCTTTGGTTAATACACAAAGTTTATCTATTACAAACATAAATATCACCCTTTCTAATTATATGATAACTTCACTTGTTTTACTTGCTTATTGTAACATATAATTGCTTATATTTAAAGGTTTTGATAAAATAATAATGGTAGAAAGGTAGTGTTTTTATGAGCAGTAGAAAAAAGATGAATAGTTTAATGTTAGGACAAGCATTGCTCTTTGGTATTACACTCGCATTTTTTGGTTTTATTATTGTTAGAGAGAAAGTCCCTAGTTTAAAATCTAAAACTACTGAAGAAGATATTAATGCTTATTATGAAGAAAATTATGGCAACTTAGATGTTAGACCTGGAGACTTTGTATATAATGAAGATGATAATAGTTATAGCATTACCTATTATGATAAAGATTATAAAGATTTAAACTTTACTATTACTTCTACTAATAACAAAATTACAGATAATTATGAGGATAACTTTGTAAAAGGTAAAAGTGTTATAGAAAAATCTGCTGATCTAGTTTTAGAAAAATATAATGAGATTTTTAAAAATACAAATTATCAAAATATAAAAATTGAGTTTAAAGATTTAGATAAATATAATGATGCTGAAGTTATAGATATTTTAGAAGGTAATATTTATAATGCGGGTTATTACTCTGTTAGTTATTATGTTAAAGCTGATAGTTTAGATGATATTTATCTTAATAATTTAATTAATAGTTTTAATACAATCGCTTTAAATAATGGTTTAGTTACAAGTAATTATAGTGTTACTTTTGATAATAATGGTATAATAAGGATAGTTGAAGGAGGAGATTTTAATGAATGATTGTTTATTTTGTAAAATAATTAATGGAGATATTCCATCTTATACTGTTTATGAAGATGATAAAGTTAAAGCTTTTTTAGATGTTAATCCTAATAGTGATGGTCATGTTTTAGTAATACCTAAAGAACATTATGAAAATTTATTTGAAACACCAAATGAAATTATTATTTATATGATAGATACTATTAAAACTAAAATATATCCTATATTAAAAGATAAACTTAATATAGATGGCCTTACTATTTGTCAAAACAATTATTATGGTCAAGATGTTAAACACTTTCATATACATTTAATACCTAGATATAATGGTGATAGTTTTAAATGTAGTTTTGATAAGAATGAAGTTAGTGATGTAAAAGATGTTTATGAAAAATTAAAAGCTGAGTAGAGATTTATTCTTTACTCAGTTTTATTCTTCTAATAAGAAGTCTATAATATTTATTACTTCTATGCCATCTATTTGTTTATTTTTTACATTATCCATTGTCAATATGACTTTCTTATAATTATCATTGATAGCAAGTAAAGACTTCTTTTCTCGTTCTTCTACTTTTTCATCTAAAATACTTCTTGATACTTGATAGTATACTTTTTCATTAGATTTAATGGCAATGAAATCAATTTCAATATTATCATATTTCCCTACATATACCTCATAGCCTCTTCTTAGTAATTCTATATAAACTAAATTTTCGTAACTACTGCCACTATCATATGAGGAAGTACCATCTATTACATTTTTTAAACCATTATCAACAAAATAATATTTTCCTTGTGTTTTTAATAGCTGCTTTCCTTTTAATTCAAATCTAGGTACTCTATAGATAAAATAAGCATTCTCTAACATTTTTAAATAAGAATCTACTGTTTCATTGCTAATAGAACTACCATTTTTTTTCATAAATTCGGCAATAGAATTAGGTGTAGTTAAATTTCCTATGCATGATGCCATATATTTTATTAAATTATCTAAGAATACTATATCTTTTATATTATTTCTACTAATAACATCTTTTTTTAAAACAACCTCTTTTATGTCATTTAAATAGTTAGTCATCAGGTTTTCATTATCATTCATATTAACTAACATTGGCAATCCACCAAATTTTAAATATTTATCAAATTGTTCATACTTATTCTCATTGTTCTTAAATGGATATTCTTTGATAAACTCTTTAAAAGAAAATGGATATATCTTTATAGTTAATACTCTACCTGCAAGTAATGTTGTAAGTTCACTCGATAAAAGATAAGCATTTGAACCGGTTATATAAATATCGGAATTAATATCTACTAATAAGGAATTAACTGCTTTTTCCCATTTATCTACATTTTGTACTTCGTCTAACAGTATGTACTTTTTACTTTTAGTTTTTACTTTTTCTTTTATATAGTTATATAAATCTTCATAATTTTTTATATCATAAAATGTAGCACTTTCAAAATTCATATATATAATATCTTCTTCTTTAATATTTTCATTTATTAGATAATCTTTATATTGTAATAATAACGTACTCTTTCCGCTTCTTCTTACTCCAGTAATTACTTTTATTAAATTCAAATCTTTACCTGCTATTAACTGGTTTAAATATTTTTCTCTTACTAGCATAAATCTCACCTCTGATATCATTATATACTAATTTCCAAAATTTGACAAGTTTTACGGTTGTAACCGTAAAACTTTTTGTTTTCTCTTTTTTTTGCGATTATATTCTATTTTATGAAAAAACTAAAAATAAAGTCAATTATTATTAAAATTAAAAGAATAATAGATATAAATTTAGGTATTTTTTCTATAAACTTATCTGTTAGAGGCTTTACTACATATAAGAATATTAGACAAGCGATTCCCCAGCCTAAACTTACTTCTAGGGCAATATATTTACCAAAGTTAAATTTTAAATCAGTATAATCCCAAAAACTTTTATGGAAAACAAATTCTGTTAGGTATCCTCCTGCTAATTCTAATATTGTTAAGATAATTGTGATTGCTAAAAATAATATAACTATTTTTAATGGTCTATTTAATTTTATTCTATTAAAAACTAATCTTGTTAAAAAAATCATAATAATCACACCAAAACCATATATAGGCATCCAAGGACCATAAAAAGGATTATTAGTTAGATTACCTGTAGTTACTAAATGCATTATATTTTCAAAAAGAAACCCAAAAAAAGAAAACAAAATAAAGTTATTTAAATAATAGTATAAATTCCTTTTTGTTGTCATTATGTTTCACCTCTTTGTTATTATGTGCAAATATATTTATATCATACAAAAAGAAACTCTAATAAAGAGCTTCTTAATTAATAAGTCATACAAGAACCTAAGATAATAGCTAGTAAGATATATAGAACAATTATGATTACAAAACTATTTCTTGGTCTAGATGTACAGCAGCTAGTTGTTACTGTTTGATTATTTGAGCAAGACATATTTACACCTCCTTATTATATCTTAGATATAGGCACCTATAATTATAACTAGTAAGATAAATAATACTAAAACAATAGCACTGCTTGAATTACAATTACCCATAACTTAATCCTCCTTTTTTTCTAGTGTTCACATTATTCTATGGTAAATACTAAAAAAGTGTGATAAATTTGCCTTATTTATTTGCAAGTTAGTTAAGTTAATGCTATGATATTTAATGAGCTTATTAATATATTAGGAGGAATTTTACAGATGAAAAAAATAGTTAAAATTACAACATGTGCACTAGCTGTATGCTTACTTATTACTGGTTGTGGAAATAATGCTGAACTTGAAGATAATCATACTGTTGTAAAGACAGATAATGGAGAAATTACAGCAGATGATTTATATGTGGAATTAAGAGATAAGTATGGTATTAGTGTTCTTGTTGATATGATTGATCATCAATTATTTGATGAAAAGTATGAGACTGATGAGACAGAAGAAGAAACTATTAATGCACAAATTGAACAAATGAAGTCTCAGTATAATAATGATGATGAAGCATTTCAAGCTGCTATTACACAATATTTAGGTGTTGAAAATGAAGATGAGCTTAGAGATTTATTATCACTTGAATATAAGAGAAACTTGGCAATTGAAGAGCATGTACAAGACAGTATTACTGATGATGAAATTCAAAAATACTATGATGATGAAGTTATTGGTGATATAAGTGTCAGACACATTTTAATTAGTCCTGATGTTACTGATGATATGTCTACAGAAGAACAACAAGCAGCAGAAGAAGCCGCTAGAAAAGAAGCTGAAGATTTAATTAAACAACTAGATGAAGGCGCTGACTTTGAAGAGCTTGCTAAAGAATATTCTGATGATACAGGAAGTGCTAGTGATGGCGGATATATTGATTATTTCAATAAAGATGATAATATGGATGAAGCTTTCTTAAATGCTTCTATTGATCTTGAAAAAGGAAAATATACAGAAGAGCCAGTTCAATCTAGTTATGGTTATCATATAATTTTAAAGGTTGATCAAAAAGATAAACCTGAACTTGATGAAGTTAAAGATGATATAATCTCAACACTTGCAGAAGAGAAATTAAATGATGATCCTGCTCTTATGTATAATGCTTTAATTGAGATTAGAGAAGAAGCTGGTATTGAGTTTAATGATGATAGTCTAAAAGCTGATTATGATGAATTAATGCAACAACTAATAGATAGTGTTAGTAGTTCTGCTAGTTAGAAATTAATAAAATTTAATATTTAAGAGAAGTACCCAATATAAGTTACTTCTCTTTTTTGACAAAATAAAACTTTTGTAGTATAATATGCGGCACAAAGAAAAGAAAGGGATGTTATAATGAGAAAAGATATAACTGAAGAAACTAAACAAAGATTAATACCTATTTATGAGCAAGTAGAAAAGGATTTTAAAGAATTTCCATATATTAAAACAACAGAGGATTTCTTTATTTGGAGAGATATTATAAAAAATGGAATAGAAGAACAATTCATTAAATTGCAAAAGCCATGCGATGATAAAACAAAAAAGAAATTACGTAATAAAATAGTTGAAGAGGCAATTGAAGGTAATGATTCTTTAGAACTTCTTTATGCATGGACTAAATGCACAAGAATGATAACAGGTGCAAAAGCTTTTGTTAGAATGGTAAATGATGAATATGGTATTGAAGGTAATGACCATGTAATTAAAGCAACTACTGTTTTACATGAACATCTTAAAGGAAATGGAAAAGCTAATACTAGTGATTTATTTGATATTTTACAAATAAGAGAGCTTAGTCTATTAGTAAAGTATCCTTCTATGCAAAGAACTATAAATACACCTTATGAATTTGAAAGAGCTATAGTTAAAGAGGATGAAAGTGAAGCTTGGTCTGCTCCTTTATTCGTAACTATGCTTAAAGCTTATGGAATTGAAGCTGAGGATTTGCTTGTAATAGGAAGAAAAGTTATAGAAGAAGGTAAAGATTATATAGCAGAAACAAGAAATAAGTATAAAGATTTTCAAAAAGTTAAAAAGATAGCCTAATTAATAAAGGAGATAGCAATTAAAGTTATCTCCTTTATTCTTTTGGTATATTAAATCCTAAACTGTACATTTTTTGTTTTAATTTATACTCTAGTTCTTTACCAGAGTATTTTTTACTTAATTTATTATAGTATTTTTGATATTCCTTTTTAGCAATATCATCATTTTCTTCTATAGCAGTAGAGTTTAATACTTCTTTTATAATATCTTGGTGAAAACCATTATTAATTAAGTCTAATTGTAGTTTTTGTTTTAAGACTTTAGCACTTTTATTATGATTAGATTTTATTTTTTTAGAGATTAACTTCTCTATTTTTTCTTTTTCTAAGAAGTTCGTAAACTCATCTATTGCTTCATTATAATCAAGAGGATTTATTCCCTTTTTATCCAGTTCTAAAGCTATTTTTTTAGGACCTTTATTAGTAGTTATAATAGCATTATGAACATAACTCTTAGCATAGTTTTTATCATTAATATAACCTTGTTTTTCTAAAGTATTGATAGCAAAGGATACACTTTCTTTACTATATTTTTTTTCTGTTAAAAGCTTTCTTATTTCTTCTTTAGTTTTAATAGTTCTTTTTAAAGTCTTTAAGGCATCATAGTAACTTTCATAGTTTTTATTATCTTTAATTATTTTATCAAGCTCATCTTCTTCTATAGTCTTGGTTATTAGTAATTCATACTTTAATATTATCTCTTCATAAAAGTCATAACTATTAAAATTATCTAAATAAATTGTATATAAACCATTAGGTCTTTTTTTAAACTTTTCTATTTTCATATGTTTCTCCTTATTTAATTCCCTTATTAAAATGGTATAACTGCTTACATAAAGGTTTTCTTCTAGTGCCATTATGTATTTCTACTTCTTCTAAACTATCATATATATTAGGGGTTTTTATTCCCATATTATTAAGTATTTTTAAATCATATTCTTTAAAGGCTGCACAGGGTAAGATGGTACCATCATATTTAATAACTAGTTTAGATAAGCCTGCTGTACATTTATGAATATCTTTTTCTTGTAAATGAATACCTACTCTTAAATTACCTTTAAATTCATTTTTACATTTTTCATAGATTTCAAGGAACTCTTCAAATTCTTCTTCTGTTAAAGATAGTAAATCTTTATTAGTTTTACCTCTTCCTTGGGGAACAAAATTAAGAATACTTAACTCATCAAATTCTGCTACATTAAGCATCTCAATAATATCAACGAGCTCTTTATAATTAATTTTTGTAGGAATGAAATGAGCATCAGTATAAAGTCCGGCACTTTTGGCTTTTATCATTGATAATGTTACTAAATCAAATAAATCTTTAGTTCCCATAATTTTGTCATATACATCTTTGTTCCAAGCTTCAAAGTCAAAAACGATTTTATCAAGTCCACTTTCTTTTAATAGTTTACAATCAGATGTTGATAGAGAATCAAAGCTTTTTTCATTATACCATAAGTAAACCTTCATTTGTTTCTCAATCAATGCATTAAATTCTTCTTGAGACATACCTTCATTTAGATATGATTTATATTGATTTCTTAGATTTAACTCTAACATTTCTTTAGCTTCTTCTGTCATTTTAGTTCTTAATTTTATACCACTAGTAAATAAGATTGTTTTAATATTTTTTAGTTTACAATATCTAATCATTCTTAATAGCTCAGGATGTAATAGAGGTTCTCCCCCAGATATAGATATTTCTTTTATTCCGCCCATACTAATAAAATAATCTATTACTTCTTTAAACTTTTTATAATCTATCATTCTTTTTTTATTAATAGATGAACAAGAAGAACAAAATAAGCAATTATTAGGACATGTCTCTATTATTTCAAAACATAAATCATTTAGCATAATAAAATCCCCCTCTAAAGTCATTCTATCACATTAAATAGTTAATTTAAATAACAAAACACATACCAAATTTGATATGTGTTTCTTATTAGTTTTCTTTTTCAACTACTTTTACTTTACCTTCTAAAACTTCTTCTAAAGCTTTTCCTATATTCTTTTCACATTTATATTCATTTAATGGTAATTGATAATGTTCATCTTTAGTAATTTCTTTACTACGTCTTGCAGCGATATGAACTAATTCATATTTAGAACTTACAATATTTAACAACTTATCAATAGATGGATAAATCACTTGTATCACTCTCCTTACTATTATCTTATAATTAGTTTGATTATTTTACAAGTGTTATGACATAATTAGACACTTTATGTCATGTAAAATAAACTGCTTATCTATCTTTTACATAAACTTCTATAATTATTAGATTATTTTCCTATATCAATAATAGTCTATGTTTATTCCCAAATAATTGATATATCATATGAAAGATCAGTTACTTGCAATGCTAAAACTAATTCTTTATTTTTTTGAAGCTCAAATTCATCAATTTTGTCAAGTAGACTTATACTACCATTTTCCCTTTTGGGGTATAAACCATAACTTGACGATTGCAAAATAATCTTATTTTTTTCAATGTTCTTAAGCTTAATAGTATATTCTTTACCTAATAATTCACAACTAAATGTATCGTCTATTTTATATGTGTTAGAAATGTCTTCTCCTGCGCAATCAATTTTTAAATAAACGCTATCTGGTGTTTCAGTTGATTTTAATAATTGCCAGCCTAATATAATAAATACAACTATAATTACTATAGCTATTGCAATATATAGTATTTTACTTTTTTTTATTTCTTTATATTTTCTCATAAATACACCTACTCCTTTATGACACAATTATATCATATTTTTATTATAAATAAAAAAATTAATTTAGATTTGACAGAATAAATGCATTAAACTTTATTTCATTTAAGAAAACTTGTCTAAAGATATGTGTTTTTATCTTTATTTTTTCACTATAAAAGCCAAGATGTTTATCTTGGCTTTTAGCGAAAGTTACAACATGAACCTTGGTCGATATTACAACAAACATTTTCTTCACAACAAGTATATCTAGGACAATAAGTATGTTTGAAAATGTGATGATTAACTATTCTTGTATGGATTGGACATACATGAGGTACTTGATGAACGAAGGTTCTATTTATTTGACGTTCTTGTACTGGTTCCATAATTGGAGACTGAGTATTCATCATTTCCATATTTTGTCCCATTCCCATACTATTATTATTCATATTGATATCAATATTCATATCTTGGTCAACGACATTATTATTACCATCGATAGTAGAATTCATATCAATAGCTTGATTATTAAATAACATACACTTTCCTCCTCTAGTATTAAGATATTCTCTCTAGGAAAAAGTGTATAAATTATTTGCCTAAAATGGCATTTTAAAGTTACCGTTTTTCATCTGTTTCATCATTTTTTTCATACTTTCAAATTGAGTCAGTAATTTATTTACTTCTGATACAGATAAACCACAGCCTTTAGCAATTCTTGTTTTTCGTGATGCTTTTATAATAGCTGGATTTCTTCTTTCTTCTTTAGTCATAGAAAGTATTATTGCTTCAATATGAGCCATTTGCTTTGGAGGAATATTTACATTAGTTAATCCCATCTTTTTAGCACCAGGTATTAATTTTAGAATGTTCTCAAGTGGCCCTAATTTTTTAATTTGTTTTAGCGTTGATAAAAAGTCTTCTAAGTCGAACTTACCTTGCTGCATACGCTTTGCAGTCTTTTCAGCTTCTTTTTCATCAATAGCAGCTTCTGCTTGTTCAACAAGAGATACTATATCTCCCATACCAAGAATTCGGCCAGCCATACGTTCTGGGTCAAATGAGTCTAGTCCATCTAATTTTTCACTAACACCAATAAATTTAATAGGAACGTTAGTTAAATGTCTTACAGATAAGGCAACTCCACCTTTAGTATCACCATCTAATTTTGTCAGTATTACTCCTGTTAGTTTTAATTTATCATTAAATCCTGTAATAACATTAATAGCATCTTGTCCCATCATAGCATCTATTACTAGAAGTATTTCCTGTGGAGTTACTGTTTTAGTAATATTTTCTAGCTCATCCATTAAAGCTTCATCTATTTGAAGACGGCCTGCTGTATCAATTAAAACATAATCATAACCATTTTCTTTAGCATAATTAATGGCATTTTTACTAATTTCTACAGGGTTTTCTTTTCCCTCACTATATACTTCAATATTAAGTTCTTTACCAATTTGTTTTAACTGATCTATAGCAGCAGGGCGGTAAACATCACAAGCAACCATTAAAGGCTTTTTAGCTTTCTTTTTACGAAGATAATTAGCAAGTTTGCCACATGTTGTAGTTTTACCACTACCTTGAAGACCTACTAACATTAATATTGCAGGGTTTCCTGTTGTATTTAGAGGAGCAGCATCTCCCCCTAGTAATTCTGTTAATTCATCTTTAACAATCTTAACAAATAAATCCCTAGGTTTAATACTAGTTCTAACTTCTTCACCTAAAGCTTTTTCTTTAACATTATTAACAAACTCTTTAACTACTTTATAATTAACATCTGCTTCAAGTAAAGCTAGACGTATTTCTTTCATCATATCACCGATATTATCTTCAGTAATTTTGCCATAACCTTTTATTTTATGAATAGCATTTTGTAATCTATCACCTAAGCTTTCAAACATCTATATCACTCTCTTTTCTTTTAATATTATAACTGATATATATTAAAAAGTAAAAGAAAATGATTAGCTATCATTTTCAAAGTTTATTAAATTATTATCTTTAAAGGTTATTTTAGCATAAGTACTGTCAATGCAATCTATTTCAAGTTCTGCTAGAGGATGTTGTATTGTATAATTAATATTTTCGTTCTCTATTATATAGGGAAGAGGATATTTAAGTATTTCATCGTTATTATATTTATAAGGTATAAGAGAAAATACAGCCCATATCCACTGTATATCTTTATTATTTTCTAAAAAGCTCATTAAATCTTGATGCTTTATAATAATAGATTCTTTATTAAAAATCTCATCTTCATTAGTTTCTATATCTGTAATTAACCATTTATAGTTTAAATCTTTTATTTTAAACTCCTGCATTAGTTTATACATATTGGTATTGAAATCATTATCATCTTTATAAATATAACTTTTCATATCATTTACCTTAACTTTCTGGTATTTCTAAAGCTTCTATTTCACCAAAATTAGAATAACTAACAGTGATTGTTGTTGGTGATGATGTTTCATTAATATATGTAGCATAACTTGATAAATCATAAGTTATCTTAACTACTTCATCTTCTTCATTAGTCTCTAGTGTTATTTTATTAGGAATATCGGCGATATCAATGTTAGTGTCATTAATAATAGAGTCTATAGTATTTGTAGTTATCTCATAATTATAAGAAGTATTACCAGTTTCATACTCTGTTTTAGAAATAAGCGTCGCTTGTTTTAGAAATTTAGATATATTATTATCATCAGTAATATTATTAAAATGATATAGTTCACTTGTTACTTCATATTTATCAGTTGTCTTTATTAAATTAATATTATCATAGATGAAGTAATTAGTAAAAGTATTACTACTTGTCATTACTCCTTCTGTTTTATCATCACTTTTATCACCAGTAAAATTAGTTATGAGGCCATTAATGTTTTCTTCTCTTGTAAAATGATAATTACCATTTGTAATACCATCTAATTTATATTCAGTACTAACATTATTTGCATCATTATCATTACTATTTGTATTGGTATTATAACTACTTCTTATTAGAGATATCAAAACAAAAAAGAAGATAAAATAAAAGATAAAGAAAAGAACAGCTCTTCCTCTTTTACTTTTACTTAAATCTTTAATAAATTTGATATATTTATTTTCTTCCTTTTTCTTTTTTTCTTTCACTTTAATACTACTCCTAACAATTCTTTCTTATCAATACCATTTAAGTAATCTTTTACTAAACATCTTTTTTTACCTTCTATAGCAATATCTGTTAATATTACTTCTTTATTACCTGCTACAACACGAATACCATCTTTTTCAAAGCCTACAATAGTTCCTGGCTCTGTATTAGCATAATATCTATCACTAAGTCTTACATCATATACTTTCATTCTTTTACCATTTATTGTTGTATAAGCACCTGGAGTTGGATTTAATGCTCTAACTTTATTATCAACTTCAACATTGGTTTTAGCAAAGTCTATTTTCTCATCTTCTTTAGTAATATTATATCCATATGTAGCTTCTTTTTCATTTTGCTTTACAGGATGAATATTACCACTTATGATATCAGAAAGGGTCTCTAACAGCAAATCTTTACCCATTTCACTTAATCTATCATGAAGACTACCTAAAGTATCTTCTTTTGTTATATCAGTTTCACTTTCACTAATAATATCACCAGTATCCATTTTAGTATCCATATACATTATAGTTATACCTGTCTTATCATAGCCATCCATAATAGCATGATGAATAGGTGCTCCTCCTCTTAGTTTTGGTAAAAGGGAAGCATGAACATTTATACATTTGTATTTAGGATAATCCAGTAATACTTTAGGAATAATTTGTCCATAAGCACAAGTTATAATCATATCTGGTTTATATTTTAATACTTCCTCATACTCGTCTTTTATTCTTACTGGTTGTAATACAGGAATATTAAATTCAGCACTTGCTTTTTTTATAGGAGATGGTGTTAATATTTGTTTTCTTCCTACTTTTTTATCAGGTTGTGTTACAACTGCCACAACATTATAATCTTTGGCAAGAGCAATAAACACTGGAACAGCAAACTCAGGTGTTCCCATAAAAACGATTCTTATATCTTTCATTTTAGCCTCCTATTACTTTTAAAATTATAATTAGAGTCATACCTAAAGTTATTGATAGTAGTCCGCATAAAGCTAGGACGCTGGCATTACCATAACTATAAGTATACTTAAATTTTTCTTGTTTTTTATCTTTTTGATATGTTTCTCTAGTTATATTTACTATAGGTTTTTTTTCTACTTCTTGGCTTATAAATTTATTATTTTTTATTTCTCTATAACTAGGCATAGTTATAACTGTTAAATTTAAAGAATTTATATTACTATATCTCCTGATAGCAGGATACTTACTATCAGTTATTTTTGATATTAAAATAGAAAGATCTACTTTATCAACGCTTTCTATAATTTCATTAATATTTGCAAGAGAATTTTTTGCTAAATCACTTCTTTTAATAAAGGCAATACAAGGAGTTGATTTAGACATATTTAAGTTGTACCATCTTTTATCAAAAGCTTTGAGAATAGTATTTTCCTCTTTTACAGTCATATTAACATGTTCACATAAAGAAACTAAATTAGATTTACATTTCTGATAGTCTTTTTCATAAAAAGCATTCTTATCATATTGTTTAATATTTTTATAATATTTACTAAGGGATGTAAGTTCTGCTAAATACTCTGGGCTTCTAAAAGCATAATAATAAGCCATAGCAGGAGAGTCTGTTATATAAATAGCTTTACTAGTAGTTTTTAAATTTCTTGAGATTATATTTTTATAGTTGTGCTTAGCAAAAATATAGTTAATTCTTTTTAAATCACTTAGTTCTTTATAATCTATAACTTGAGTTAAACCTTCTTCCTCTACACTCTTTTTTAATGCTACAGGAAAACTATGAAAGCAGTAACCATTAACAATATATCTGTCATATATATATTTAATTATTTCTTTCTTATCTTCTGTTATACTCTTATTTAAATCTAATTTTTTTGCAACTAAATCTACTAATAAACTGTTACCTTTAATAACTAAATCCTGATGACTTTCATAGTTAGTAGTAATATTACTTAATTTATTTAGAAAGTAAGAATGATAAGTTTCATCACCAATTATTATTTGATATTTAATTACTATATCCATAGCAATTAAAAGAGAATATTGATTATAAGTATAATCTTCTCCATTTATAGAAACATTAGATACTTTATTTTTTGTTATTTCATTTGTTAAGACATAATGAAGGATTGATAATAGCTTATCGTTTTTTAATAATGATTTAAAATTCATAACTATACCAACCTTCTTTCTATTTTAAATTATAGCAAAGAAAAAGCACTTTTACAATAAAGTACTTTTATAAAGTTTCACCTATGTTATTTATTTCAGGAATTGGTTTGATGGGTTCAGTTTGACTAATATTATCTTCTTTAGGAAGAGTATCATTATTATTTAAGAAAAATTTATTATCGGTAGATATATTTTCAGTTCCAATATTAAATGGTTGTTGAGGTGCTTGTTCGTTACTAATATCTTTGATTTGATTAACCGGGCTACCAATTAGTGATTCTACTTCATGATTTTCAACTACTCCATTAGTAGATATATTAGGTGTTAATTCAGGAATTCCAGTATTAACAGTTTCTTGATTTATAGTATTGTTTATTGGTTCCTCTTTAGGAGGAATATTATTCATCTCATACTGAGTACTACTGATATTATTTGTCTCTACATTTTTTTGAGCATCATTATTGGAAACAGTATTATTGTCATGACCATTCCAAATTCTAACAACATCGCAGTTACCACTCATTGGCATTGGATTAGGCATTTTTAATTTTACTATTAATGGTATTTTAAATGCACTACCAAAGGCAAGACAAGTTCCTGATTGTAGACTCTTTTGTTTTTCTACTATTTCATCAGAAATATTAGGTACCATTTTTTTAATATAATCAACATCAGTAGGATGGTTCATCTTAAATATTAAAAAGTTGGAACATTGAGAAATAACTGTATCTGACATTTCTACTGGTCTTTGGGTAATTAATCCTAAGATTAGACCATATTTACGTCCTTCTTTAGCGATACGTTCGAAAATATTGTAACCAATTAAAAATCTATCTTTATCATTTTGAATATAACGATGTGCTTCTTCTACAAAGATATGGAAAGGTATACTTGCTCTATCTTTTAATCCTTTAGTAAATTCAAATAAAAGTCTTGAATAGATTTTAGTTATAACTTTAGCGAAATCATCATCTACATCATCTAAGTTAATATTTACTAATTGATATTTTTTACCATTATTAATCATTAAATCAGATAAATAGTTCTCTAAAGAAATATAAGTGCCTTTCTCCCATTTAAAATAATTAGAGTTAGTTGAAGTAATTAAAGAATGAAGTCTTACTTTTAAAGTAACAGCATCTCCATAGGTATTTTCATTACGTAGCCAACCTTCACTAATTAAAGTAAAGTTTAAAGCTTTCTCTAAATCTTCTAGAGTATAATAACAATGTTTATCAGGCTCAAAATTATCATATTCATCATTTATAAAGCTTGAAACATATTCTGTTAATAAAACGCTCTCTGAAAATTGTCCATGAGAGTCTATTAAGAAACACTCTCTAAATTTACGAACATAACCTATTCCTTGAACAGGAGCTTCTAAATTAAATTGATCTGTAGAACAGCTGTTAAGAATAGAAAACACTTCATTTCTTTTATTAGGGGCTGTTCCATTAGTATAAAGAATTGTCATAATAGCTTTAGCGATTAAGTGATTCTTATATTTATTAGCATCAACACCTGTAGTGGCAAAGATACGAGCTAATTTTAACATTCTTTCAATTATTGGTAATTGTGAATGTTCAGTTGCTTGTAAAAGAATAGTTAAATCATCTTCATTAAGTAAGAAAACAGGTAAACGTAAAGGTTCTCCTTTATTTTCTACTTCATTTGTTGTTATAAAGCGATAATTGTAGTTAGGATTTATACTATTTAAATCTTTAAAAGCATTATAATATTCACCAGATGAATCAAATAAGAGAATATTTGATTTATATGGAAATAATCTTTGATCTTCAAACATGTTTTGCATTATTCTAGAAATACCACAAGATTTACCACTACCACTGTTACCGAAAATAGCAAAGTGATTACTAAAAAAGTTATTAACATCTAAGTAAACTGGAAAGTCATTATAATAGGGACTAACACCGAAAGGCATATATCCAGTTTTATCTTCACCTGTTATTAAAGGTACCTCTTCTTGTTTAATTACTCTTATCTTAGCATCAAGAGAAGGTTTTCTTAAAACACCACCTATTAAACGACCATTAACTATCTCTCCTAAAAATCTTGCTTTAACAACACCATCAGTTAAATCATCAACTTCACCTAGAATTGTTTTATCACTATCTTCGAAGATTAAATGTAAATTCATTAAGTTGATAGCTACTTCAGCATCTTCTTTTAGCTTAATATTGGCACTTTGGTCACTAATATAAATTATTTTATCAAACATATCACAAGTCTCCTTTATTCTATAGATAAATTATACCTTTAAATACAAAAAGTGACAAGAGTTAGATTGAAATTACTTCTTGTAATTTACGTTTTAACTCATCATCACTCAACTCTTTTATTATTTTTTCTAACATTTCATTTTTCTTTGCTAAATTTAAATTAGATTCATAATTTTCTAGTCTTTTTATTGTTTCTTTTAATTGTTTATGAATAGCATTTCTACTAATTCCATATTTTTTTCCTAGTTCACTTAAAGATAAATTTTTGAAATAATATTCTTCAAAATATGATTTTTGCTTTTCAGTTAGAAGATTACCATAGATATCATAAAGCAAAGTATAATATACTAATTCTTTCATTTTACAACCCTAATAATTTTAATACAGCTAGAATGATTGAACCTAATCCGATAATTACATAAAGAATTGTTAAGTTTCTTCTTTTATATATTAAATAATTATTTAGTCCCATAACTAAAAGGGTAATTCCTAAAAATATTTCAAAAATATAGATAAGTTCTGTTTTAAAAATAGTAACTATTCCAAATATTATTAACCCTATTGTTAAAAAGAATTGTAAAGCTATTAATATTTTTAGATAACCAAATTTTTTTTCTTGTTCCTTTTTTGCTTTAGGATTTAACTGTGTAACACTTTTACTCATTATTTTCCTCCATCAAGTCTTTAAAAAGACTATAAATATATTTTTCAATATCAAACTCTTGTAAGTCTTTAGCTGTTTCGCCAAGGCCAATATATTTAACTGGTATATTTACTTCTTCTTTAATGGCTAAGACAATACCACCTTTTGCTGTACCATCTAATTTAGTTAATACTATTCCTGTTAAATCAGTTATGTCTTTAAAGGCTTTAGCTTGACTAATACCATTTTGACCAGTTGTAGCATCTATTACAAGTAAAGTTTCATCGGGAGATCTATTTATTACTTTTTTTATAACTCTATTTATCTTTTCAAGCTCCATCATTAAGTTTGTTTTATTTTGTAAACGTCCTGCTGTATCAATCAAGACCGTATCAATATTATTATTCAAAGCATACTCTAAGCCTCCATAAATAACACTAGCAGGATCTACTCCTTCATGTTTACCATAAAAATCTACATTAATACGTTCTGCCCATTCTTTTAGTTGATTAGTAGCTCCTGCTCTAAAAGTATCACCAGCAATCAATAAAACTTTTCTATTTTGTTCTTTTTCTTTTAAAGCAAGTTTAGCAATAGTAGTGGTTTTCCCTACGCCATTAACACCAACAAATAAATAGACTGTTGGTTTATCTTCATATCTTTTTAAATTAGTAGATAAAGATTCTCCATTAACATAAATAATAAATAATTCATCAACTATTATTTCTTTCAAAAGAGAAGTATCTGTTATTTTTTCTTCTTTTACTCTTTTTCTTAACTTTTCCATAAAGTTCATAACAGTATTAACACCAATATCAGCATTAATTAAAACTTCTTCTAATTCTTCAAAATATTCCTCATTAACTTTATTATAACGTTTAGTTAAATCTAAAAGCCTTGATGAAAAAGTATTACGACTTTTAGTAAGTCCTTTATCATAAACTTCTAAACTTTCTTTTTCTTCTATCTTTATATCTTTATTTTCTTTTTTTACAAATTTATCTTTTAATTTACTAAAAAAACTCATAACGCACCACCCATGTTTATTTTAGCATAGTTTTACTTTAGTTTAAAGAAATATTAATTTGAGTTTAGGTTTTTTACGAAAAAGTTTTTTAAAAACACCACCACTTTA
>CAMMWS010000027.1:0-22742 GCA_946500695.1 uncultured Mycoplasmatota bacterium
TTGCTAAATTACTAGAAAAAAACACATGATTTTAAAATTTCATGCGTTTATCCTGTACTACCAATAATTTACTATATACATAAGATGTCGAAATATGTTATACTTAACTGTGAATAGGATGATGTTAATGGATTTAATTAGAGTCAAAAATGTAAATAAACAATATAAAAATGGTGTAACAGCTATTTATGATTTAAGTATTAATATAAAAAAAGGATCTTTTGTCTTTGTAATTGGTGGTTCAGGCTCTGGTAAAAGTACCTTTATTAAGATGCTTTACCGTGAAGAAAAACCAACGAGTGGAGAAATTATCGTAGGTGGTATTAACGTTGCAAAACTTAGAAATACCAAAGTATATAAATTAAGAAGAAAATTAGGTATAGTCTTCCAAGACTACCGTCTTTTACCTAAACTAACAGTTTATGAAAATGTTGCTTTTACTATGGAAGCTATAGGAGCTACTAAACAAGAAACTAGAAAAAAAGTTTTAAAAGCCTTAGAATTAGTAGGTCTAAAAGCTAAAATTCATAACTATCCAGATCAATTATCAGGAGGAGAACAACAACGTGTTGCGATAGCAAGAGCTATAGTTAATGAACCAAGAATACTATTATGTGATGAACCAACAGGAAACCTTGACCCAGACCGTAGTATGGAAATTGTTAAAGTTCTAGAAGAAATAAATAAAACATGTGGTACTACCATTATTATGGCTACACACGATAAAGAAATAGTCAATAAAATGCAAAAAGAAGTTATTCTCCTAAAAGATGGTAGGCTTATTAAACATCTTGAGAAAGGAGGATACGAAGAATGAAATTTTTTAGAATGTTAAGAAGAAGTATTAGAGATGCTTTTAAAAGTGTCTTTAGAAATTTCAGTCTTTCTCTAGCTTCTATTTCTTGTATTACTATTACTTTAATTATAGTAGCTATTTCAATTATTGTAACTTTTAATGTTCAAAGTTTTACAAGAGAAATGGAAAAGGACTTAACAATAGTAGTTTTCCTTGATAATGATACCACTGAAGAACAAGTAAATGATATAAGAGAAAGTTTAGAAAATATGACTAATATAGAGTCTTTGACTTATCAAAGTAAATCTGCTATTAAAGAAGAGATGAGCAAAGAAAATGAAGTTTTTAATGAAGTAATGAGTACTTGGAGTGAGGAAGATAACCCCTTAAAAGATACTTTTCAAGTAAAAGTTAAAGATGTAGAAAAGATTTCTAATACAGCAGAACGTATTGAGAAACTAGATAAAGTAAGTTCTGTTCGTTATGGAGAAGGAATGGTAGATAATTTAATTTCTGCTTTTGAAGCTGCTCAAAATGTTTCATACGGTATGGTTATTGCTCTAGTTCTTGTAACCGTGTTCTTAATCATAAATACAATTAAATTAACGATCTTTTCAAGAAAAAGAGAAATATCAATTATGCGTCTAGTAGGAGCATCTAATTTTACAATTAAAACCCCATTTATAATAGAAGGTATGGTATTAGGATTATTTGGTTCAATCATTCCAATACTAATAGTATGTTTTGGATATATTGCTTTGTATAATCACTTTGACGGATACCTTTATAGTAGAATGATTACTTTAATTGAACCAGAACCATTTATATATATGGTATCAGGAATAGTCTTAGTAATAGGTATAATTGTAGGTATGATAGGTTCAGCTTCTGCTGTTAGAAAATACTTAAAAATATAAGAATAAAAGAGGTGATGTGATTAATGAAAAAAACAATTCCTGCTTTTTTACTAATATTATTAGCAGTATTTCTAGTCCCAATTAATACTAATGCTGCTGCAAGTACTTTAAGTGAATTAAGACAAGAAGTAGAAGAGTTTACTGCAGATTTAGATAGTAAAAATAATCAAATCGCTGCTAATGATGCTGAGGTTGCTAAAATTCAAAAAAACATTGCTGATATAGAAAGCCAAATAAGCGAAATAGAAAGTGAGACAGAGGTTTTAGAGCAAGAAATAGAGGAATCAAATGCTGAAATAGAAGAAAAAAGTGAGCAAAGTAAGTCTTTATTTCAATATCTTCAAGTAAGTGAAGGAGAGAATGCTTATCTAGAGTATATCTTTGGAGCAACAAGTGTAACAGATATGGTTTATCGTATGGCTATTGTTGAGCAATTAACTGAATATAATGATCAAATCATGGACGAGCTTACACAATTAGTAGAAGAAAATGAACAAAGAAAAGAAGAGCTTGCAAAGAAAAATCAAGAACTTGAACAACTAACTACAGAACTAGAAGCAGAGCAAGCTAAGATCAATGCAGAAACAGCTGCTATTAAAGATGCAATGCCAAGTATAGAGCAACAAAAAGAAGAAGCTGAAAAACAAATAGAATATTATGAAAGTATAGGATGTAGCGAAACTGAAAATCTTACTTCATGTCAAATTAGATATGAGAGGAATAATGCAAGTAGTAGTGGTGGTTCAGGAAATATTGTTCCACCATCAGCATCAGGATTTTATAGGCCAATGGAAAGTGGCTATGTTACTCAAGAATGGATGAATGCTGGCCATTTAGGAATAGATTTATCTAATACTAATAAAACTATTGAAATTCACCCAATTGCCACAGGTGTAGTTTTTGCCAAATATTATGATGATTATGGTGCTTTAGTGTTAAAGATAAGACATTATGTAAATGGCAGATATTTATATTCAACTTATGCTCATCTTTCTTCTTGGTATGTTAATGTTGGAGACATTGTAAATCCAAGTAATGTAATAGGACGTATGGGTAATACTGGTTATTCATTTGGCGCTCATTTACATCTAGAACTTACAACATGTGATTGGCATGCTGGTGGAGGTTGTACTTGGGCAACATATCAAAATAGTACAATCAATCCAAGACAATATATAGGTTTCCCATCAGGCTTAAGAGTATGGTGGAGTGGACGTTAAAATATAAAGCATAGGTAATCCTATGCTTTTAATAATAGAAAGGATAAATATGATAACACTAGAAGATTTTAAGAAAATTGATTTAAGAGTCGGTACAATTATAGATGCAAGTATTAATAAAGGAGCTAAAAAGAAAGCTTATAAGTTAAAAATAGATTTTGGATCATTAGGAATCAAAAAATCATCAGCACAGATTACAGGTTTTTATAGTCCTGAAAATCTAATAGGTAAACAAATAATTGCTGTAGTAAATTTTAAGCCTATTCATATTTCCGAAATAACTAGTGAAGTATTGGTATTAGGTGTTGTAACTAACAATGGTGTAGTTTTACTAAATTTAGATAGTAAAGTAGAAAATGGCATGAAAATATCTTAATAAGTAATCTTAAAAACAGAAACAGTTTCTTGTTTTATTGTAAAATAAGTGTTAGAATAGGTTACCAAGTTTATGTAATGTTATTTAGTGTTATATAGTAAATTTGTGGCCGAAAGACATTTTTATTCGTTTTCTAGCAAAAATTACCCTAAAATACGAATAAATAAAAGCAATTTTTTATGATGAAAAAGGAGGAAAAATATGTTCAAATTAGTATCAAAATTCAAGCCAAGTGGAGACCAACCAGAGGCAATAAAAGAATTAGTTGAAGGAGTCAAAGAAGGCAAGAAAACCCAGGTTTTACTAGGGGCAACGGGAACTGGTAAGACCTTTACTATGGCAAATGTAATTGCAAAAGTTAATAAACCAACCTTAATACTAGCCCATAACAAGACTCTAGCAGGACAACTATATAGTGAAATGAAAGAATTATTCCCAGAGAATAATGTTGAGTACTTTGTTTCATACTACGACTATTACCAGCCGGAAGCTTATGTCCCTAGTACTGATACTTATATTGAAAAAGACTCTTCTATAAATGATGAAATAGATGAACTTCGTCATGCTGCAACATCTGCATTACTCTCATCAAAAGATACAATTGTTGTCGCAAGTGTTTCTTGTATCTATGGTATTGGAGAAGTAGAAGAATATAAAAATAAAATGTTAACTCTAAGAGTAGGCGAAGAAATAGAACGTAATGAAGTTTTAGTAAAGCTTGTGGAAATGCAATATGCAAGAAATGACTTAGACTTTCATCGTGGTACCTTTAGAGTAAGAGGAGATGTCTTAGAAATAATTCCTACGAATCAAAATCAAACAGGTTATAGAATAGAATTCTTTGGTAGTGAAATAGATAGAATTAGTGAAATAGATGTTTTAACCGGCACAGTAATCTCTAATAAGAAAAATGTTAGTATCTTCCCAGCTAGTCACTTTGTAATTAGTGATGATAAATTAAAAGAAGCGATTAAAAGGATAAAAAAAGAGTTAGGGGGACGTTTAGAAGAACTTAAAAGCCAAAATAAACTTCTAGCTGCAGAACGTCTTGAACAGCGAACTAACTATGATATTGAGATGTTAGAAGAAACAGGTTTCTGTCATGGTATTGAAAACTATTCAGCCCCTATGGCAGGACGTAAGCCTGGTGAAACCCCAACTACCTTGATGGATTTCTTTGGTGATGACTATCTTTTAATAGTAGATGAATCTCATGTAACCTTACCTCAAGTAAGAGGAATGTATAATGGTGATAGAGCAAGGAAGCAGAACTTAGTTGACTATGGTTTTAGATTACCTAGTGCTCTTGATAACCGACCTCTAAAGTTCGATGAATTTGAAAAGAAGATAAAACAAGCCATTTATGTATCTGCAACACCAGGCGATTATGAACTTGAAAAGACTCATGGAGCATATGTTGAACAAATCATTAGACCTACAGGATTACTTGACCCAACTATTGAAGTTAGAAAGACAGAAGGACAAATAGATGATTTAGTAGGAGAGATAAATGAACGTATTAAGAAAAATGAAAGAGTCTTAATTACCACTTTAACTATTAGAATGAGTGAAGAATTAACTAACTACTTAAAAGATTTAGATATAAAAGTAGCATATCTTCATACTGAGATTAAAACTCTAGAACGTCTACAAATAATTCATGACTTAAGATGTGGTATCTATGACGTAGTTGTTGGAATAAACCTTTTACGTGAAGGAATAGATATTCCAGAAGTTTCTCTAATCGCTATATTAGATGCTGATAAAGAGGGATTCTTAAGAAGTGAAAGAAGTCTTATTCAAACAATAGGACGTTGTGCTAGAAATGCAAATGGGCATGTTATCATGTATGGAGATAATATTACAGATTCTATGGATAAAGCGATTAAAGAGACAAAACGTCGTCGTGAAATTCAAGAAGCTTATAATAAAAAGCATGGTATAGTTCCTAAAACAATTGAAAAAGAAATAAGAGAAGTTATTAGTAATGTAGATACAAAAGATTCTACTAAACCTAAGAAGAAATTAACTAAGAAAGAAAAGATGTTAGAAATCGAAAGACTTGAACAAGAAATGAAAGAAGCAGCTAAAAACCTTGACTTTGAGCGTGCTATGGAGTTAAGAAATGCTTTATTTGAAATGAAGAGTGAATAAAGTTGAAAATAACAATCCACAATTATTGTGGAAAAACAACAAACGCATTTTATTTTTCCACAACAATTGTTAAAAAGTAATATAATAAAACACATATTAACAAATATGTATATAACTACTTGCTAAAAAATATATTAAAAATCTATGTTGAAGTTTCAAATATGGAGTATATCTTGAACATAGT
Organism: uncultured Mycoplasmatota bacterium; assembly: GCA_946500695.1. Lineage (GTDB taxonomy): Bacteria > Bacillota_I > Bacilli_A > RF39 > UBA660 > Onthousia. Next base: position 5,648 of record CAMMWS010000027.1, read on the forward strand.
AGAAGGATGAAAGTAAAATGGAAACAGAAAAAATTAAAATAAAGATAAAAAAGATAATTTATGCCAAAGAGACACAACCACATGAATGGAGAAAAGCTATTTATTTGTTAAATAAATTAAAAGAAGTGGGAATAGACAATCAATATTATGATTTAACAATGTCAAAAATATTATTAAAATTTAATATTATAGCTGAAGCAAAATACTTCTTAATGAATATGATTGAAAATGACTATGACCAAGCTAGTACATATTATCACCTTTACAAAATTGATGTATTAGAAGATAATTTTGAAGATGCTTATTTAGATTTATTTCAGTATAAGGAAAAATATCAAAATAAAAAAGTAGAAATAAGTTTACCATTAACGATGCTAGAAATTATTCTGGATTTAGAAAAAGAACCATTATTATACTTTAAAACAGATTACAAAGTACCCATAACAGACCAATTATATGAATACAAATTTCTAGACAAAACTGCCTTAGAAACTTACCATAAGGCAATAGTAGCTTTAAATAATCGCAAATACACTGAGTTAATAGTGGAATTACAAAAATTAAATGCTATAGTTAATGATAAAAATATGACAGTTGATATAGAAAAAATATTACTATTGGCAACAAAATTAAAAGAAAAAGTTAATGATGCCTATATGCAAATTGCTAAAGGAAGAAATGGTATTTTAAGTAAATTAATAGATAGTTCAAATAATTATACAGAAAAATATTTAATAATAGGGAAGTTAGATATAAAACAACAACTAGTAATCATAGATAAAATGATTGAAGAAGATCTTGAAACAGCTACTAAGTTATTAAAAGACTTATCTCCTAAAGCAAAAAAATATCAACCTCAAATATTATATTTAAAAAATAAAATAAATGAAGAAAAAGCTTATCAAGAATTAGGAAAAGAACAAAAAGAAGCATACACTAAAGCAATTAGAAAAGGACGTGAGTATTACCGTGCTAACAATCTACCTACAGCTTATGATTATTATACTTATGGCAAATATACTACAAATCATCCAATTTTTGATTACTATATAGGTAAAATATTATATAAAGCAAAAAATAAAGATGAAGCTTATAAATATTTTAAATTTTATATAGAAAATGGAGGAAAGAAATACTTAAAAGCATTACTATATTTAGCAGTGATAGAAGTTTCTAATAAAAGAATAAAATCGGCAAAAAAAATTAGAGATTTGCAACAATTAATTATTAACACTTTTAATATTGGCTTTGAAGATATTAAAATAGATTTCCTAATAAACCGAAGTACCGTAGATAAAAATTTTGATGCTCATAAATATGTAGTATCTCATAATTTAATGCTGACAGAAGAATTTTTTGATGACGAATATAACGAAATTAGTAATGATAGAGAATCATGTGGACAATTAGAAATAATTAAAGAAATGTATAGAAAAGGTAGAATAACAGAAGCTAATAAAAGAATAGAGCAACTACTAAAAGAAAATAAGGGGGCTTACCAAAGAAAAAGTATTGAAGGGATAGCCAAAAGAAAAACATTATATATAAACCAAGGGAAGTTTTCTGAAAATTAATATTTAAAAAAAATATTGACTAAAGAAACACTTTGTGGTAATGTAAGCTTAAGCACTGAGAAGTGTTTTTCTTTTAGAAAAAAATACAAAGGAAGATGTGTATATGGCAAAGAAAAAAGAAGAAATTAAAGAGATTAAAAAAGAGTCTTTAAAAGAAGTATCTAAAAAAGAAAATAAAAAAACTTCTAACAAGTCTAAAAAGAAAGAAAAGGTAAATATTTTTACGAAAATAGCCAATTTCGTTAAAGGTGTTAAGACAGAATTTAAAAGAGTAAAATGGCCATCAAAAAAAGAAATGGTTAAATATTCTATTGCAGTAATAATATTTATTATTTGTTGCTCATTATTCTTCTATTTAATAGATGTAATTTTAGCAGCACTACATTCATTAGGTAATTAGAAAGGAATATGATTATGGAAAAACAGTGGTATGTCGTTAATACTTATTCAGGACATGAGAAAAAAGTTCAAGAAAAACTTTTAATGCGTGCTGAATCAATGAATATGCAAGATTATATATTTAGAGTAATTGTTCCAGAACAAGAGGAAACTGAAATAAAAGATGGTGTTAAAAAGACAAAAGTTAAAAAGTTATTCCCAGGTTATATCTTGGTTGAAATGATTATGACAGATGAAGCTTGGTATATTGTTCGTAATACACCTGGTGTTACAGGTTTCATTGGCTCAAGTGGTAAAGGAGCTAAACCTACTCCATTACAACCTAGTGAAGTAGATCATATCTTAAAGAATATGGGAATCAGTAGAATTGATATTGATAAGGAATTACAACCTGGTACAAAAGTTAAAATTATTGATGGACCTTTTACAGATATGTATGGAGTTATAGAAGAAGTAGATAGTGCTAATGAGAAAATTGTTCTTAATGTTGACTTGTTTGGACAAGAAACTCAAGTAGAAGTTGAATTAACACAAATACAAAAAGCATAGTTTAGTCTTGTCAAATAAAAGAAACTATGCTATTATTTAGGAGCTATATTAATTTTATATAGATTAATATTAGTGGGAAGCAAAAAGTGCATTAAATGCAAATATTGGGATTAAAAATCTTGATAATGAAAAGTGAAATGCTATTATAACCACTCGCGAAAACGAGTAAGAAAGGATGTGTTTTTCGTGGCAAATAAGAAAGAAGTTGTAAAGAAAATTAAGTTGCAAATTCCTGCTGGAAAAGCTACACCAGCTCCACCAGTTGGTACAGTTTTAGGCCCTGCTGGAATTAACTTACAAGAATTCTGTACAAAATATAATGATGCAACAAGAGATAAGATGGGAGATATTTTACCAGTTGAAATTTCTATTTATGAAGATAGAAGCTTTGACTTTGTAATTAAAACTCCACCAACAGCATTCTTAATTAAGAAGGTTGCTAAAATTAATAAAGGTTCAACTAAAGGAAAGAATGAAACAGTTGCAACCTTAACAGACGCTCAAGTAACAGAAATTGCAGAAACCAAATTACCAGACTTAAACTGCTATGATTTAGAAGCAGCTAAGAAAACTGTTATTGGAACTGCTAAAAACATGGGTGTTGCCGTAGAAGAAAAGAAAGAAGATTAAAAACTAAACATATAGGTTATACCTATGTGGGAGGATGTAACACTAATTGCTTACCCGAATAACCACATAAGGAGGAAAAATAATGAAAAAGAGAAGTAAAAAATATAGTGAAGCTGCAACTAAAGTAGAAAAGAACAAATTATATACTAAAGAAGAAGCAGTTAAATTAGTAAAAGAAACTAGTGTAACTAAATTTGATTCTTCAGTTGAAATAGCAATGAATTTAAATCTTGATACTAAAAAAGCTGATCAACAACTAAGAGGTGCTATTGTTCTACCTAAAGGAACTGGTAAAACAAATCGTGTATTAGTTATTGCTAAAGGTGATAACGCTAAAGCTGCAAAAGAAGCAGGAGCAGATTATGTTGGTGATCAAGATTACTTAGATAAAATTGCTAATGAAAATTGGTTTGAATTTGATACTATGATTGCAACTCCAGATATGATGCCTTTACTTGGTAGATTAGGACGTATTTTAGGTCCTAAAGGTTTAATGCCAAATCCTAAAACAGGAACTGTAACAACAGATGTAGCAAAAGCTGTATCTGATGCTAAAGCAGGACGTGTTGAATATCGTACAGATAGTTTTGGTAATATTCATACTATCATTGGTAAAGTATCATTTAGTGAAGAAGATTTACTAACAAACTTAAATGCTGTAGTAAGTGCAATTATTAAAGTTAAACCTGCTACAGTAAAAGGTGACTATATTAAGAATATATCTATTTCATCTACTATGGGTCCTGGAATTAAGATTCAAATTAATTCTTTTGACAAATAGAAGATTATAGAATATAATAAGTGAGAAATCAGTTAGAAGTACCCAAGACAGTAGGTATAAAAGTAAATCCTACCGAGGACTATTCTTATAAATAAAGTTCTTGGGGATTACTCTAAGAACTTTTAAACTTTCTAGGGACTATTTAAACTGACTAACAGAAAATAGGAGGGAAGAAAATGGCTAATCAAAGTATCTTAGCAAAGAAGCAAGAAGTTATTGATGAAATTAAAGATAATGTAAAAAATAGTGCAACTTTTGTATTATTTGATTACCGTGGCCTTACAGATTCTGAGATAAAAGAGCTAAGACGTGCCCTAAGAGAAGCAGGAGCCTCTTATAAAGTATATAAAAATACTTTAATGGCTAGAGCCTTCAGTGACTTAAACATTAATGTAACTGAAGCTTTAGAAGGCCCAAGTGCTTTTGCTTATAGTACAGATCAAATAGCTCCAATCAAAGTATTATCAGATTTTGCTAAAGACCATGAATCTTTAACATTAAAGATTGGTTATGTTGATGGAGAAGTTGCAGATAATGCTAAGTTAGCAGAATATGCAAAGATTCCATCAAGAGATGGCTTACTTACTATGCTTGCAGGTGGTATGATAGGACTTGTTCGCGACCTATCTATCTGCTTAAATTTATATAGTGAACAAAAAGAAGAAAATTAATTTAGAGGAGGAAAATAAAATGGCAAAATTAACAAAAGAAGAATTTATTAGCTCATTAAAAGAAATGAATCTTTTAGAAATTAAAGAATTAGTAGACGCAATGAAAGAAGAGTTTGGTGTAGATCCATCAGCTGTTGCAGTTGCTGCTCCAGGAGCTGCAGGAGCTACAGAAGATGCTGCTCCATCTACAGTTACTGTATCTATCACTGATGCAGGAGCTGCTAAAGTTGCAGTAATCAAAGTAGTTCGTGAAATTACAGGATTAGGATTAAAAGAATCTAAAGATTTAGTTGATAATGCTGGTTCACCAATTAAAGAAAACATTTCTGTTGAAGAAGCTAATGAAATTAAAGCAAAATTAGAAGAAGCTGGTGCTACTGTTGAAGTTAAGTAATTAGCTTCTTTTTCTTTTTTACAAATTAATTGCAAAGTTTACATATGGAGAAATATTATTTTCTCTTTTTTTTATTATTTGTGTTAAACTTAATAATAGAGGAGGAGTATATGTGAAAGGAAAAGAGAAAAAAAAGAAACATATAGGTCTTAATATATGTATAGGTTTATTACTAGCTCTTATTATTTGTATCATTGCCTTTATTGGTGTTTATAGTGCTTACTACAAAGTACGTAGTGAAGATACTAATAAAACTGAAGAGGTAGAAAATGAAAATATTGCAGACTATTCTTTAGATTTCGATGCAAGTAATATTACTAATGGCACAGCAGATTCATATGCTTTAGCTAATTATAGTGGAACTATTAACATTACATTAAATGAATCTGGTACAGTAGCAACGCTAAGTTACAATAGAGCAAATCTTTCTAATACTTATGCATTAAATTGGGATCTAACTGGTGTAGAAGACGGTGTCTATGAAAACCAAACAGTTAACTTTACTCAAAAAGTTAAAGATGTATTTTTTGGTGGTATAGGACAAGATAGCACAGGTGATATTATTCTATTTTTAATGGAAGATGGAACTGTGTCATATATTCCAGTTTATCAGGCACTATCAACTAGTGGTGTAGATGGACTAACAACTTATGAAATTTTTAACAACTTAACAGATGTTGTTAAATTCTATACAGCAAATGCTACTTCTAATGCCAGTAGCAGTGTTACTGTTCTAGCTCAAACTGAAGATGGAACTCTTTATGATTTGAGAGAATTTTTAAACAGCTAGTTGTAGTTAATCTATAAAAGAAGCTTAAGTAATAAGCTTCTTTTAAATTGCTAAAAAAAATGTTACACTAAACAAAAGGAGAAAAATATGGAAGAAAGATTTGATGTTTTAAATGAATGGGGAGAATTTACTGGAGAGATAGCTACAAGAAAAGAATGCCACGAAAAAGGTTTGTGGCATCGGGCTGTTTATGCTTTCATAATTAATGACAAAAAAGAAATATTATTGCAAAAAAGAAGCGCTACTAAAAAACAGTGGCCAAACAAATGGGATGTAACAATAGGAGGCCATGTCCTATCAGGAGAATTTGGTAGACAAGCTTTAATAAGAGAAACAAAAGAAGAACTTGGCTTAGATATAACAGATAATGATATAAAATATTTAGTAGGATCTATATCTGTTGATACAAATAAAGACATAATAAATAAGCATTTTAATGAGTGTTATTTAATCACTAAAGAAATAGATATATCTGAAATTATTCTTCAAAAAGAAGAAGTTTCTAAAGTTAAGTTTTTTACTAAAGATGAGATATTAAATATGATAGATAACGATTACAAAGATATAACTAAAAAAATAGGGCCGTGGAACTTTCTTGAAAAGATCCTAAATAATTATTTAAAGTAAACATATGAATTGTCCTAATTGTAAAAAAGAATATAAAGATAATCTTTTTAGTTGCCCATACTGTGGTAGTATAAATAAAGAAATTTACAAGGATATAAAAGAAGTAGATTTAAAGAAAAGTCCCTATGCAAGTTTTAAAGACGATGCCAAAAACAAGCCTTTTGTTTTAAAAAAAGAAATAATACTTTTATTAATAAGTATATTTTTAATAGCAATTGCATACTTTTCTAGTTACTATTATTTTACTTATGTTGAATCTTATCCTTTTCTTTATAAAATTATAACTAATTATCCACTGTGGTTAATTATCTTTATTCCTTTATCTTTATTTTTATATTATAAAAAATTATCTTTGTTATCATTAATCCTAAATCTATATTTTAGTATTTTTGCAGGTATTAGCATTTGTTTTCCCTTCTTTTATTCGTTGGCACTTGCAAATAATGGTCATTTAATTTATCTATCATTACTATCACTACCAATAATCATAATTATAATTTTTGCATTATTGAAATTTATAATAGATACTATAAAAAATAAATTGTTAAACCATCATGTTATCAGTTATCTTCTTTTTATGATTTCAACACTATACCTTTTAGTAACAATGATTATAATTATAATAAGAATAACTTGTTACTAAAATCTAAAAAAACAGTTGACGAAACTAAAAAAATAGTGTATTATAACACTACGAAAGGAGACAAACTATATACTTTTGTATAATGGGTTGTCTCTTTCTTTGTTTTGAGGTGATGTTAATGAGTCATTACTTTGAAAATGACCAGAATCTCCCTAGTAATTTAAAAAAAACCACGACTACTTTATTTGATCAAAACTATATTTTTTATACGGACAATGGGATTTTTGCAAAACGAGGACTCGATTATGGTAGTAGATTGCTTTTAGAATCACTACCTTACGAAGAACTAAAAGGGCCAATTCTCGACGTTGGTTGTGGTTATGGCGTACTAGGAATAGTTGTTAATAAAAAAACTAATTTAGAAGTAGACATGATAGATGTTAATAGAAGAGCATTGCATTTATCAAAAAGAAATATTAAAGAAAATAAGTGTTCTAATATAAACGCATTTGAAAGTAATTGTTATGAAAAAGTTACAAGAAAATATCAAACAATTATTACCAATCCCCCGATTAGAGCGGGAAAGAAAGTCGTCTATGAGATATTACTAAAAGCCAAAGATTATTTAATGAATGAAGGCGCTCTATATTTAGTAATAAGAAAAGATCAAGGCGCTAAATCGGTAATATCCGACTTAAAAAACTATTATGATGTAAGTATTGTTAATAAAAGTAAAGGTTTTTTTATAATTAAAGCAAAAACATGTTGACTTGTTGATAAAGTTATGCTAATAATATAAATTGGCAATGTATTATTTTTTTAAATAATAAAATGTAAAAAACTATGGTAATGGGGTGAATTTTAGTGTCATATAAAATTGTAGAATATGGAAAAAAACGCAAAAGAAGAAATTATTCAAGAATAAGAAATACCTATGAACTAAAGGATTTATTAGAGATTCAGAAAAAGTCATATGATTGGTTTGTAAGAGAAGGAATTAAAGAAGTATTTGAAGATTTATTTCCAGTAGAAAACTTCTCAGGAACACTATCTTTAGAGTTTGGTGATTATCATTTTGAAGAACCAAGATATTCAATTAAAGCTAGCAAAGATAGAGAAACTACTTACGCAGCACCACTAAAAGTAGAAGTGCGTCTTTTTAATCGTGAGACAGGAGAGATTAAAGAGCAAGAAATTTTCCTTGGTGATATGCCTATTATGACTGATAGTGGTACATTCATAATAAATGGGGCAGAGCGTGTTATTGTTTCTCAATTAGTACGTTCACCAAGTGTCTATTATAATAGAGAAATTGATAAGAATGGACGTGAGTTAATCACATCTCAAATTATTCCTACACGTGGTACATGGTTAGAATTTGAAGCAGATGCTAGAGATGTATTATATGTAAGAATCGATAGAACTAGAAAAGTAACATTAACAACATTACTACGTGCTTTTGGACTTTCTAGTGATAATGATATTTTAAAATTATTTGGTGAAGATGATTTTCTTAAAAATACTATTGCAAAAGATGCAACTAAAAACTTAGATGAAGCCTTAATTGAAATCTATGAAAAGTTAAGACCAGGAGAACCAGCAACACTAGATTCATCTAAAAACCATATTATTACTAGATTCTTCGATGAATTTAGATATGATCTTGCTAAAGTAGGACGCTATAAATTTAACCGTAAGTTAAATATTGTTGACCGTCTTTTAAATCAAACATTAGCAGAAGATATTATTGTAGATGGAGAAACTAAATTTGCTAAAGGTACAGTTGTAACTAAAGATATTTTAGAAGATTTAAGAGAAATCTTTGCAAATGGTTATGGAGTAGAAGAAGTAAAGATCAATGATGAACTAGATACTTATAATAAGATTCAAAAAGTTACAATTCTTGATCCAAATGATAAGAAAAAGAAATTAATTGTTATTGGTAATGATCAAACAATTGATTCTAAACGTTTAACAATTTCTGATGTCTATGCTGCTGTATCTTATTACTTAAACTTATTACATGGTGTAGGTAATTATGATGAAATTGATCATTTAGGTAATCGTCGTATTAGACAAGTAGGAGAATTATTACAAAATCAATTTAGAATTGGTATTTCTCGTATGGAAAGAGTTATTCGTGAGAGAATGACTACTCAAGAAATGGAAGAAGTAACTCCTAAGACTTTAATCAACATTAGACCAGTTACTGCTGCTATGAAAGAGTTCTTTGGTTCTTCTCAATTATCACAGTTCATGGATCAAACTAACCCTATTGCCGAACTTACTAACAAACGTCGTTTGTCAGCATTAGGACCAGGAGGTCTATCTCGTGATAGAGCCGGTGTAGAAGTACGTGACGTTAATGCTTCTCACTATGGTAGAATCTGTCCTATCGAGTCACCTGAAGGACAAAACATCGGACTTATAACTTCACTTGCAAGTTATGCCAAGATAGATGAATATGGATTTATTATGACTCCATATCGTAAAGTAGAAAATTGTAAAATAACTGATGAAGTAGTTTACTTAACAGCAGATGAAGAACAAGACTATATTATTTCTCAATCAACAGTTAATACTAATGAAGATAATGTTATTATTGATAAAACAGTTGCAGCAAGATTCCGTGATGAAAACATTCTTGCTAAACCAGAACAAGTTGATTACATTGACGTATCACCTCAACAAGTTGTATCAGTAACGACAAGTTGTATTCCATTCCTAGAGCATGATGATGCAACTCGTGCTTTGATGGGTGCTAACATGCAACGTCAAGCAATGCCTCTATTAAAAACAGAAGCTCCATTCATCGGAACAGGTGTTGAACATGTCGCTGCTAAAGATTCAGGTGTATGTGTAATCGCTAAAGCAGATGGTATTGTTGACTATGTTGATGCTAAGAAGATAGTTATTGCCAATGCTAAAGGTAAAGATACATATTACTTAGCAAACTTTGAACTTGCAAACTCTAGTATTTGTTCACATCAAAGACCAATTGTTAGAGCTGGAGACAAAGTTAAAATGGGTGATATTATCGCTGATGGTAATAGTTGTGATAACGGAGAACTTGCTTTAGGTAAAAACGTTGTAGTCGCTTTCATGACTTACAATGGATATAACTATGAGGATGCTGTAATCCTTAATGAAAACCTAGTTAAAGATGACAAATACACATCTCTACATCTAGAAGACTATGAGATGCAATGTCGTGAAACTAAATTAGGACCAGAAGAAATAACTCGTGATATACCAAACGTTAGTGAAGAAGCTAAGAAAAACCTTGATGAAAATGGTATCGTAACAATTGGTACTGAAGTTAAAGAAGGAGATATCCTAGTTGGTAAAGTAACACCAAAAGGAATGGCTGAATTATCTAGCGAAGAAAAACTATTACATGCAATATTTGGTGAAAAGACTCGTGAAGTAAGAGATACTTCCCTTCGTGTTCCTCACGGTGGAGATGGTATTGTTCATGATATTAAGATTTACTCTCGTAAAGATAATGATGAACTACCAGCAGGTGTATCTAAAGTAATTAGAGTATATATCATTCAAAAACGTAAGATCCAAGTAGGAGATAAAATGTCAGGTCGTCACGGTAATAAAGGTGTTATTTCCCTAATCTTACCTCAAGAAGATATGCCTTACTTACCAGATGGACGTCCAGTAGATATTATGCTTAACCCACAAGGTGTTCCATCTCGTATGAACCTAGGACAAATCCTAGAATTACATATGGGTATGGCTGCTAAGAAATTAGGCGTACATATCGCAACTCCAGTCTTCGATGGTGCACATATCGATGATATTGAAGAAATCATGGAAGAAGCTGGAATGGATAAAGATGGTAAAACAGTTCTATACGATGGACGTACAGGTGAGCCATTCGATAATCGTATCTCTGTTGGTGTAATGTACATGATTAAACTACATCACATGGTAGATGATAAATTACATGCTAGAAGTACTGGACCATACTCTTTAGTAACCCAACAACCACTTGGAGGTAAAGCTCAGTTTGGTGGACAAAGATTTGGTGAAATGGAAGTTTGGGCTTTATATGCTTATGGCGCTGCCTATACTCTTCAAGAAATGATGACTGTTAAATCAGATGATGTCATTGGTCGTGTTAAAGTATATGAATCAATAGTTAAAGGTGAAGAAGTAAATAGAGCAGGAGTTCCAGAATCATTTAGAGTATTAATGAAAGAATTCCAAGCTTTAGGACTAGATATATCTATCATCAATGAAGATGGAGAAGCTTTAGGACTAAAACAGATAGAAGAAAGCGATGAAGATAATAGTGAACCTTTAAATGAAGAGGTTAATATAACTAAAATAAGTACAGAAGAAAAAGAAGAAGTTTCTAAAGAAGCAGATGAAGAAAATATCATAGATGTAGAAAACGAACTTAGTAAAGGAGATGAAGAATAATGATAGAAGTAAATAAATTTGATGCTATAAGAATTGGTATCGCATCTCCTGAAAAAATTCGTGAATGGAGTTATGGTGAAGTAAAAAAACCAGAAACTATTAACTATCGTACTCTTCGTCCAGAACGTGATGGCTTATTCTGTGAAAAAATCTTTGGACCAACTAAAGATTACGAATGTGCCTGTGGAAAATATAAAAGAGTTCGTTATAAAAATATCGTTTGTGATCGTTGCGGTGTTGAAGTAACAAAATCTAAAGTAAGACGTGAGAGAATGGGACACATTGAACTTGCTAGTCCTGTCTCTCATATCTGGTTCTTTAAAGGAGTTCCTTCAAGAATGGGACTTGTTCTTGATATGAGTCCAAGAGATCTTGAAGAAGTATTATACTTTGTTAGTTATGTTGTAATTGATAAAGGTAATGCTCCTTTAGAAGATAAACAAACATTATCTGAAAAAGAATATCGTGCTTACTATGAAAAATACGGTAATGGTTTCAAAGTAGGTATGGGTGCTGAAGCAATTAAAGAATTACTTAAAAAAGTAGATTTAAAACATGATATTGATGAAATTAATAAAGAACTTGAAACTGCTCAAGGACAGAAAAGAACGAGACTTTTAAAAAGACTAGATGTTCTTGATGCTTTTTACCGTTCAAATCAAAAACCAGAATGGATGATTTTAGATTGTATTCCTGTAATACCACCTGAACTTCGTCCTATGATCCAACTAGATGGTGGACGTTTTGCGACAAGTGACTTAAATGATTTATATCGTCGTGTTATTAACCGTAATAATCGTTTAAAGAAACTTATCGATTTAGGTGCTCCTGGTATCATTATTCAAAATGAAAAGAGAATGTTACAAGAAGCAGTAGATGCTCTATTCGATAATGGACGTCGTGGTAGGAGTGTAACAGGTGCAGGAAATCGTGCGTTGAAATCACTTTCTAGCATGTTAAAAGGTAAACAAGGACGTTTTCGTCAAAACTTACTTGGTAAACGTGTTGACTATTCTGGTCGTTCAGTTATCGTTGTTGGACCATCACTTAAGATGTATCAATGTGGTATTCCAAAAGAAATGGCCCTAGAATTATTTAAACCTCACGTTATTAATGGCTTAGTAGACCGTGATATCGCTCACAATATCAAAGCTGCTAAACGTTTAATTGAAAATAGAGACCCTGTAGTTTGGGATATTGTAGAAGATGTAATTAAAGAGCATCCTGTATTATTAAACCGTGCTCCTACTCTACATAGATTAGGTATCCAAGCTTTCGAACCAATTCTTGTTGGTGGTAAAGCGATAAGACTACATCCATTAGTTTGTCCTGCTTTCAATGCTGACTTCGATGGAGACCAAATGGCTGTCCATGTTCCACTATCAGAAGAAGCCCAAGCAGAAGCAAGAATGCTAATGTTAGGTTCAGGAAATATCTTGAAACCTTCAGATGGAAAACCAATCGTTACTCCAGCACAAGACATGGTTTTAGGTAACTACTACATAACTATGGAAAAAGCGGGAGAAGATGGTGAAGGTAGAGTATTTAAAGACTCTAATGAAGCCCTAATGGCTTATGAAAGACGTGAGATAACTCTTCATACAAGAATAGCTATCCCCGTTGATTCATTTAAATATAAACTATTTACTTCATCACAAAAAGGTAAATATTTAATAACAACAGTTGGTAAAATTAAATTTAATGAAATCCTACCAGATTCATTCCCTTATATTAATGAACCAACAGATGATAATATTCAAAATATTACACCAAATAAATATTTCCTTAAGAAAGGAACAGATATTAAAGAAGCAATTAGTAAAATGCCTCTAGTTAGTCCTTTCGCTAAAGGAACATTAGAAAAAGTAATAGATCAAGTATTTAAACGTTATAAAACTACTGAAACTTCAGAAATGCTTGATAAGATGAAAGACTTAGGTTTCTATTATTCAACTATTGCTGGTATTACTATTTCAATGAGTGATGTTGCAACAAGTGAACATAAACAAGAATATATTGATGAAGGACAAGCTTTAGTTAATAAAATTAATAAACAATATACTCGTGGTTTAATTACTGAAGAAGAACGTCATGAAAAAGTTATTGAAACTTGGTATGGAGTTAAAGATAAAGTTCAAGCAGAACTTGAAGAAATCTCTAAAGAACAAGTAGATAACCCAATCTTCATCATGATGCACTCTAAAGCACGTGGTAGTATTTCTCAGTTTACTCAAGTTGCTGGTATGCGTGGACTAATGCAAAAACCAAATGGAGACCCAATCGAAATACCAGTTATCTCAAACTTTAAAGAAGGACTATCAGTATCAGAATTCTTCTTATCAACTCACTCTGCCAGAAAAGGTAGTGCCGATACAGCTTTAAAAACTGCAGACTCAGGTTACCTAACACGTCGTCTTGTTGATGTATCTCAAGATATAATCGTTAAAGAAGATGATTGTGGTACAGAACAAGGAGTTGTAGCTCGTGACTTCGTTAATGAGAAAACAGGAGCAGTTATTGAAAGTCTATATGACCGTATTGTTGGTAGATTTGCTAGCAAGAAAGTAATTAATCCTGAAACAAAAGAAGTAATTGTTGATAAAGATGAATATATTACAGAATCAAAAGCTGACAAAATAATTGCTGCCGGAATTGAAGAAGTAGAAATAAGATCAATTCTAACATGTAATACCGAAAAAGGTGTTTGTCGTAAATGTTATGGTAGAAATCTTGCAACTGGTAATGTCGTTGAAATTGGTGAAGCTGTCGGAGTTATGGCTGCTCAATCAATTGGTGAACCAGGAACACAGCTTACCATGCGTACATTCCATACAGGTGGAGTTGCTGGTGGTGAAGATATTACTCAAGGTCTTCCACGTGTTCAAGAATTATTTGAAGCAAGAAATCCTAAAGGTAAAGCAACTATCGCTGAAATTGATGGTAAAGTTACAAAAATTGCTGAAGACCATGGTAAATATAAAATTAGTATTACTAATAAAGTTGAAACTAAAGAACATGTTACTAACTATGGTGCTAAACTTTGCGTTGAAAAAGGAGATACAGTATCTTGTGGTGACAAACTAACAGAAGGAGCTATCTCACCAAAAGAATTACTAGATGTAACAGATCCAATTACAACTCAAGAATACATCTTAAAAGAAGTACAAAATACTTATCGTTCTCAAGGTGTTGATATTGCTGATAAACATATCGAAATTATCGCTCGTCGTATGATTTCTAAGATTAGAATCGTTGAAGGTGGAGATACTAAATTCTTACCTGGTTCCCTAGTTAACTTTAGAGAGTTTACAGAAGGAAATAAAGAAGTAATTATTAGTGGTAAAAAACCTGCAACAGGTCGCCCAGTATTACTTGGTATTACTAAAGCTTCTCTTGAAACAGATTCATTCTTATCAGCAGCTTCATTCCAAGAAACAACAAGAATCTTAACAGATGCCGCTATTCATGGTAAAGTTGATCACTTAGAAGGTCTAAAAGAAAATGTTCTAATTGGTAAATTAATACCTGCTGGAACTGGTCTTAAAAAGTACCGTGATATAGAATATACTTTAGAAGATGAATTTTCTGATGAAGAACCTTTAGAAAAATTAGAAGACGAATTTATGGAATAGGTTTTACCTATTCCTTTTTCTTTTCCTTAAGATAATAACTGTCAATTTTACAAACATCTATTTCCTTTTTCTCTAACCTCTGTTAAAATAATATAAGAAGGGATTGGTTAAAATGCGTATAGGTGTTGATTTAGATGGCGTATTAAATGATGTAGCAGAGTGGCATTTTGCTTGTGGATCAAAATTTTGTCTTGAGCAAAATATAAATCGCGGTTTTAACCCTAAAGGATATTATATGGAAGACCAATTTCATTTAACAAGTGAAGAGAACAATGAATTTTGGCGACAATATATTTTTGATTTATTAATTGCTATTCCTGTAAGACCTTATGCTAGTGAAGTTATTCATAAACTACGGAAAGATGGGCATAAAATCATAATCTTATCAGCAAGAGATAATCAATATTTAACTCATCAATACAGTGGTATGATAGACTACTATGTAAAAGCTTGGCTAGATAAGTATAATATTGAATATGATGAGATAGTAATTAATACAAGTAATAAAAGAGAAAAATGTTTAAGTATAGGACTTGATTTAATGATAGAAGATAAAGCTAGCAATGTTGATGATATTTCTAAGATTATCCCAGTTATGGTATTTGATGCTCCATATAATCAAGGATGTACAGGTAAAAATGTAATCAGAGTATATTCTTGGTATCAAATATATCAAGAAGTAATAAATAAATTTGCTGCTATTGAAATAATTTAATAAGAAGGTGATAAAATGGGTAAACTGAATAATAGAGGTTTTGGTATGAGTACAATGTTAATATTTATAGGAATATTTATCATTGTTCTTATCGCTGTTATGGTTCTAGCCTATAATAATGGAATAGAAAAAGATTCTCCAGCGAAAGCGGTGGAAAATGAAAATGGTTGGTTTGTCTCACCAGAAGAAGACGAAGAGGAGGAAAATTAATGAAAAAAGTTGCAATTAATGGGTTTGGAAGAATAGGAAGATTAGCATTTAGATTATTAGATGAAGATGAAGAAATGGAAGTAGTGGCTATTAATGATTTAACAGATGCAGAACAACTAGCTTACTTACTTAAATATGATACTTCACACAGAAGATATAGAGCTGATGAAATATCTTTTGAAGAAGATAATATCGTAGTAGGAGATAAAAAGATTAAAGTATATGCCGAAACAGACCCTAATCTATTACCTTGGAAAGATTTAGATATTGATATTGTTTTAGAATGTACTGGTAAATTTACAAGTGATGAGAAGGCAATGGCCCATATTAATGCTGGTGCTAAAAAAGTTATTATATCAGCACCTGCTAAAGGAGATGTTAAAACTATCGTCTATAATGTTAATCACGATATACTAGATGGAAGCGAGAAGATTATTTCTGCTGCTAGTTGTACAACTAACTGCCTAGCACCTGTTCTAAAAGTATTAGATGATAACTTTGGTATTAAACAAGGATATATGACAACAGTACATGCTTATACAAATGACCAAGCTACATTAGACGTTGCTCATAAAAAAGGAATTTATGCTCGTCGTGGTAGAGCAAGTGCTGCTAATATTGTACCAGCATCAACTGGTGCAGCATCAGCTATTGGTAAAGTATTACCTAACCTAGAAGGAAAAATGGAAGGAACAGCCATGAGAGTTCCTGTAACTACAGGTTCTGTTGTTGATTTAGTATTAAAACTTAATAAAAATACTACAGTTGAAGAAATAAATGAAGCCTTAAAAAATAATACAAATGAAACTCTAGGATATACAACAGATCCAATCGTATCAAGTGATACAATAGGAATGCACTATGGTAGTTTAGTTGATAGTCTACTAACATCAATTAGTGAAGTAGATGGCGAACAACTAGTTAAAGTAGTGGCATGGTATGATAATGAAATGAGTTATACCGCTCAATATATAAGAGTAGCAAAATATGTTGCAAATCTATAAGAGCTTGAAGCTCTTTTTCTTTTACATTACAATACTGTTATAAGGGTTCTTCGACATTAAAGGGTGCTGAGTAAATTTTCAGCATTCTTTTTTATACAA
>CAMMWS010000028.1:0-22517 GCA_946500695.1 uncultured Mycoplasmatota bacterium
ATTATCAATTCCTTGTATCAAATTATTGTCTACCAACACTATTTGACAAAGAACCTAGACTTCTTCTTTTTCATATCTAATAGTACTTCTTTTCTAGAGAAGTTCTCTTTACCTTTTTTATCTTTGCCTATCGCTTTTACTAAGATAGTATCTCCTACTTTTACAACATCTTCTACTTTGTCTATATGTTTAGTATCTAGTTGCGATACATGAACTAACCCTTCACATCCTGGCCATATTTCTACAAAACAACCAAAGTCATGAACTGCAACTACTTTCGCTTCATAGACTTTGCCTACTTCTACTTCTCTTGCTACATCTTCTATCATTTTAACGGTTTTATCAATAACCTCTTGATCTGTGTGATAGACAATTACTCTACCATCATCTTCTAGATCTACTTTAACGGCACCAATACTATTAACATCATTAACATTACTAGCATCACAGATAATCTTTGTAATCATTTCTCCACCTTTACCTATGACATCTCTAATTTTAGATGGAGAAATATAGAATACTTTAGTCTTAGGAGCATATTTAGATACTTCTTTGCGAGGTTCTGGTATTTGTTTTTTAATAACTTCAAGTATCTCTAATCTTGCTTTTTTAGCTTGCTCTAAAGCTTCTTTTAATATTTCTTTAGTAACTCCTTTTATTTTAATATCCATTTGTAAGGCACAAATTCCGTCCTTTGTTCCTGCTACTTTAAAGTCCATATCACCTAAATGATCTTCCATACCTGCAATATCTGTAAGAATTGTATAATCATCATCACTTGTAATAAGCCCCATGGCGATACCTGCAACGGGTGCTTTAATAGGTACACCTGCTGCCATTAGACTCATACACCCTGCACAGATTGAAGCTTGAGAACTACTACCATTACTTTCTAATATTTCTGATACTACTCTAATTGTATAAGGAAATTCATCTTCACTAGGTATTACTTGAAGTAGGGCTCGCTCTCCTAAAGCGCCATGACCTATTTCACGTCTTCCTGGAGCCCCATATCTTCCTGTTTCACCAACAGAGAATTGTGGGAAGTTATAGTGTAACATAAATCTCTTTTCATCTTCTAAACTAAGTCCATCAAGTATTTGATGTTCTCCTAAAGCACCTAGTGTTGTAACAGCAAGGCACTGTGTTTCACCTCTTGTAAATAAAGCAGAACCATGAGTTCTAGGAAGTAAATCCATATCAGTAGATAACGGTCTAATCTCATCCATTTTTCTACCATCAGATCTAATATTTTCTTTAACAACTATGTTTCTAAATAATCTATACTCTACATCACTAAATATCTTTTCTACTTTTACGAGTAATAAATCTAACTCTTCATCTTCAAGGTTTTTATTATCTTCCTTATATTTTTCTAATAGATTATCTTTTATTTCATCGATTTTTGCATAACGTTCTAGCTTCTCTTTAATTCTTAAAGCTTCATCTAAGTCTTTTTCTATTAGTTTAGTTACTTCGTCTTTTAGACTATCTTCAATAATTAAAGATTCATATTCGAATGGTGTAACACCAATATCAGAGATTATATCAATTTGCCACTTACATAATTCTTTAATTGCTTCATGGCCTTTCATTAATCCTTCAAGCATAACTTCTTCACTAACTTGTTTGGCACCAGCTTCTACCATGTTGATAGCGTCAAATGTTCCTGCAACAGTAAGGTCAAGACTACTTTTTTCTAATTCTTCTACAGTTGGATTAATAATATACTCTCCATCAATATAACCTACTTTAACACCGGCGATAGGTCCTAAGAAAGGAGCACCACTAATCATTGTTGCAAGGCTTGATCCTAACATTGCCGTTAACTCAGGAGAACAATCTTGATCTACTGATAAGACAGTATTAATTACTTGTACTTCATTTTTAAAATCTTCTTTAAATAAAGGTCTCATTGGTCTATCAATCATTCTTGCTGCAAGAGTTGCTGCTTCAGTTGGTCTTCCTTCACGTTTAATAAATCCTCCTGGTATTTTTCCAACAGAATATAGTTTTTCCTGATAGTTTACTGTTAATGGAAAGAAATCACTTAAAAGATTAGAATTCTTATTAATAACAGTGGCAGTCAATATAACAGTATCATTATATCTAACTAAGACTGAACCTGTTGCTTGTTTAGCAAGTTCACCATGTTCTACTACTATTTTCTTTCCATAAAAATCATATTCATATATTTTTTTACTCATATTACTTCCCTCTTCTTTCTCTATATTTCTTTAATACCATTCTTTTCTCTTCCATAGGTCCATCATACTTTACTACTGACAAATAAGGAGTCATCTTGGGCTCTACAAAAAAACCACCAACTTCACTATAATTCTTATTAGAATACCTTATCCCTGTTTCTAAATCAATAAATTTACTTTCATATAAAACTTCACTACTAAGAGTAATTAATTCATATCCTTTCTTTATCCGATAAAGTAAGGCTTTTTCTTTAATTATTTGACTTGATATATGATACTCAGCACCCCAATACATCATAGGTAAATCATAACCATAACCTTTTACAAACTTATAATCGGTTGTTTGTAATATACTACCTATAAAAATATTCCTAACATCAAGCTTTTCACTTCTATCTTTTTCAAATGTTCTAATTATTGTACCTTTTAATTGATGTTTAGACTCCTTTAATCGAGTATAAGGAATTAATTTATCTTTATCTACCTGAATATCACTAGGTTCTGCATATTCTTTAGTCATTAAATTAATAAATTTATCACTAGATTCTCTATACAGTAATATTTCTTCATTATCTATAGTAACTCCTATATAAACATTATTAGCATTCATACATTTATACTTCCTCCACAAATCTATTATATAATAACAGAAAAAAAGAGAAATTTCTACTCTTTCCTTTTATTAATTTAAATTATTTTTTAGACATAATAGTTATTTTACCATTTCTCAATAATACTAATTGTTTATTTTTATTAGAAGATGTAACCGATAATATATCAGGCTTTTGTTCATGAGTTATTTCATAAGTACCTTTTAAATCATGAAAACTAAGTAACGATGAGTTTTTACTTTGAGCATAACGTGTATCACATGTTAAATTTCTAAAATTAAAATATGAGTTTAAAGATTTAACATCAAGTTCTTTTATACCAATTTTTTTCCTTCTATTTTACCATTAACATTATTTATATATGACACAACACTTCCTAAACCAAACAAATTTATTTGTCCATTAACATTAGATATTTCTTGACTTCTTATAATACTATTTATTATATCAATATTACCATTAGTACTTTCTAATTCTAACTGTTCTAATATTATATTTTTAAGCATTATTAAACCAATTTTTGATTGTATTTTAAGTTTATATGGTAATAATGGTATAAACATTTCAGAATTTGTTTTAATATTTATCTTTTTAGGATTTTTCTGTGTCCTTTTAGCACCATAAGATGTTCTAATTCTTATTTTATTATTATCCCCAAATATATCTTGATAAATATTTAAAGAACTATTGCTTGCTTCTATTATAACTTCCTCCATACACCACTTACTCCTCCCTGACTTAATACTCTACAGATAGAAAAACTATTGCAATCTTGCAATAGTCTAATTATATGCTTTACTTTCTTAAACCTAATTTTTTAACTACTTCACGATATTTTGTAACATCTTTTTTAGCTAAATAGTTAAGCATATTACGTCTTTGTCCAACTTTCATTAAAAGACCACGGCGTGAATGATGATCATGAATATGAGTCTTTAAATGCTCTGTTAAATTATCAATTTCTTTTGTTAAAATTGCTATTTGAACAGGAGCAGATCCAGTATCATTAGCATTAACACCAAAATCTTTAATGATTTGTTGTTTTTCTTCTTTTGTTAAAGCCATATTTACCTTCCTTTCTTTTTTTATTAATTAGCCTTATTCTTGGTAATTGGTGTAAGGAAGAACTCCAATTACTAGGAATAGGTACGCACATAATATACCACAGATTTCTTTATCTGTCTATTAATTTTTTCTTTATTATGATAAAATTTTTATGGTGATAATATGGCAAGTGCAATTATACATTTAGCAGTAGCTAAAGAGATTAATCAAAATTTACATATGAATGAAAAGGAATTATTTTTAGGAACAATCGCTCCTGATATTAGTAGACAGTTAGGAGAAACTAAAGTAAAGGGGCATTTTTTACCTAATGCAGATACTGATATACCTATTCTTAAAAAATTTTTAATTAAATATGGAGATAAGTTAACAAACTCTTTTATTATGGGATATTATATCCATTTATTTACAGATTATCTTTGGTGGAAATATTTTATACCTGAAGTAACTAATAATAACAATTATATTAAATTATTAAATGATAATAAAATAAAGTGCAATAATGAAGAAATTGCTAAAATAATATATAATGATTATAGTAATTTGAATATTTTACTGATAGAAGAATATAACTTAGACTTATCTTTATTTTATGAAGAAATAGAAATACCTAATATTAAATTTGATGAGATTCCTCTTGATAAACTAAATATTATTGTTGATAAAATGGGTATAATAATAGAGAATAGTAGAAAAGGATATACTTATTCTTTTAATATTGATAATGTTAAACAATTTATTGAATTATGCAAAGAAATAATAGGTAGTGATATAAGAATGAGACTTAAGTAGTCTAATTTAGCATTTTAAAACACTTTAATTGGTTATTAATGTTTTGATAGATGGCAATTTCTTTACTGTTTTTTATAAATAAAACTTTATTTTCGATATTGTAACTATTATTTATAGTCGCACCATTAAGTATTTTTTTATAATCTTTATCTTTTATCTCTTTTTTTGGCATGTCTAAAGCATTAGTTATAGTAATTAGATTGCTGTTTATAGTTACATCATTTAAATTAATTGCATTCTCTAATTTAAATCTACCTTGTCTTGTTCTTATTAGACTACTCATTGTACATGGAACATCTAAAAACTCTCCCATATCTTTAATAAGACTTCTAATGTATGTTCCTTTAGATACAATACATCTAAATTTAAAAGAAGATTCTTTATAATCTAGTAATTCTAATTCCTTGATAATAACTTCTCTTTTAGGTAACTCTATTCTCTCATTATTCCTAGCATAATCATATAGTTTTTTACCTCTAACTTTAATTGCCGAATATTTAGGAACTTTCTGTAAATATTTTCTTGGGAAGTTTGTAAAAAGATTATCTAACATGTCTTTAGTTATCTTTTTATTACTAGTTTTTTCTATTTTTCCTTCTAAATCTAAAGTATCTGTTTCTAGTCCTACTTTAACACTAGCGATATACTCTTTATCAGTACATGTTAATAATTCGTTTATTTTAGTCGACCTATTAATAGTGACTACAAGTAATCCTTCTGCTAAAGGATCAAGTGTTCCATTGTGACCAACTTTTTTAGTATCAAATACCTTCTCTACTTTATTAACTACATCTCTTGAAGTAATGCCTTTAGGCTTGTTTACTAAAAGAATACCTGATTTATTATATAACTTATCATACTCTTCTAAAGTTAAGTTATTATCCATTATTATCTTAGCAGTAGTCTTACCAACATAACGGTAATGCCATGGTTCATAATTATATCCTGTTATTTTTTCTTTTCCTTTTGGATATCTAAGTATTAAACCATAGTTAGGTAAAATACTAATTATCTTTTCCCAAGTATCTCTTTGCTCAAATAACTCATCATTATCATAAATAACTTTATCATTAATAACTAAATCAACATCAAAAGCAAGACCTGTATGATGCTCACTAGTTTTAGGCTTAGCGACATATTTTTCTACATAATCACTACCATAAATATTGGTAAACTCTTCTATTAAATCCTCTTGTTCTTCTACACTTCTATAACCGCTTGCAATATCTATAAAAATATTTTCTTTTTCTAAATCTCTTTTTAAATCAAGATAAGATTTTAATGTCTTTTTCTCAAGTAAATATTCTTCATTTAGAGTACTAACTATTTTTTTAAATTCAATGTTTGAGAAATCTTTTTTGTTGTATAATTTTTCTTTATTAACAATAATCTTATAATTCATTATCTCCCTCATTTATTTTATCTATAATCTTATCAATTTTTTCTCCATAAGAAATAGATTCATCATAGAAAAATTTAAGCTCCGGGATATTTCTTATTTCTATTCTCTTAGCAAGCTCTCCTCTTATGAAACTGCTAGCATTATTTAAAGCTCTTAAAGTTTCTTCTTTCTTTTCACTATCTAAAACTGTTACATATACTTTGCAATAACTTAAATCACTTGATGTATCACAATCAGTAACAGTAACAAATTTTATATTTTCATCTTTCACTTCTAACATTAAGATTTTACTTATTTCTTCTCTAATCATGTGATTAATTCTTTCAATTTTTATATTCATAATATTTTTTCGTCCTTTCTTTAAATAATTATAGCATATTTTTAACTTTTTAGATATAATTGTCTTAGTTAGGGGGATACTTATGAATCAAAATTTGGAGATAATAGAGAAATTAAAAAGCGGGAATGTAGAAAGAACTAATTATTTTAAAAATGAAGCTAGGAAGTATTTGAGAACTCTTGGCATCGATTTTGATGAAGAAATGGTAGATAGTTTTTTAAAACAAGCGATTGATACATGTACAGAGGAAGTTAAAATACCTTTTCTATTTCATCTTAAGGCAGTTATCAAAAAATCTATTAAAGATATAGATAAAATTGATACTGGTATATTTACTGATTTTGAGTATAAAGTGCTTACTCTTTATTTTAATATGCAAGATGGAAAATACCTTTCGAAAATGGAAATTGCGGAAATAGTGCATTATGGAGTTAGTACAGTTAATGATATTATTAGATCGGTATTTAAAAAAGATAAAGATGAGGTAGAAAAGATTTTCCCTGGGTATAGAAATATTAGTGAAAAACGAGATAAATATTTTGAAGAAAAAGCTAATACTATGTCAGTTTACCAGTTAGAACTTATTAAAGAATTCTGTGGAGTTTCAGGTAAACCTTTATCTATCAACCAATTATCTATTAAGTATAATAAAACTTATGAAGAGATTAAAGATGAGTTGATTAGAGCTTTTAATAAACTTCAAAAAGGAAGTAATTTGAAAAAATTATTAGAAGAGTTTCCTAATATAGAAAACAATTTAAAAGAAGGTAAAGAGAAACTCAAATCTAGATTAAAGTTCCAAAAAAGTTATCAACGTAAAGAGCCTGCTAATACTAATAAACTTGCTTATGAAGATTTAAAATGTTTAAAATTTTTATGGGAATTTAAAGATAAAGCAGTTACTAGTGATGATATAAAAAAAGAAGGCTATAGTGATGTTTTTTCTTATATTACTACAAGGATTAAGATATTTAAAAAACTTAGTAGAAATAATGAACTAGTTAAAGTAGCCAAAAAATATATTCCTGATTTTGATTATGAAGTGTTAAAGGAGAGAGGTTACTTAACAAAGAAAGAAATTAAGTTGCTTATTTTATTAAATAAATATCATGATGATACAGATATTAATGCTGATAAACTTACTAAGTTAGGTAACTATAGCAATAAAAAAACATTTATAATTTTTAAAAGTAATTTATTTAGGAAATTAAGAAAAAAACCTATTTTATTAGAAGAAGCTTTATCATATTATAAAAAACTTGATGTTAGTAAAAAGACAATTGAAAATAAAAAGCAAGATAATGAAAAATTATTAACTGATAAAGATATAAAATTATTAATGTTATTAGAAGAAACTAAAGATGCTCCTCTATCAAATGAAGAAATGGCCTCAAGACTTGGCTATAAAAGTAAAAAAGGTTATGCAATAAGAAAAACATATTTGTTGAATAAGGTTCTTAGTGATAATGAAATTTTAGAAGAAGTGTTAAAGTATTGTAGTAATCCTTCTACTCTTTTATTAACTGTTAAAAGTAAAAAGAATACAACCATTAAGAAAAGAGAATTAAAAGATTTTATTCATCGACATAAACAACTAGTTAGTAGAATTGTTGCTATTAATGAAGGATATGAAGATTATAAAAATGCTTTAGAAAAGGAACTAGTTGCTATTATATCAGCTGATACTAATTTATATGAGCAAGTAAAAGAATTAGATAGTAGAATCAATTATGATGAAAAAGAATGTGAGAGGTTATCTGACTTAGAAATAAAACTTTTGAAAGTGCTAAATAAATATAAGAATAATCCTTTATCTAGTGAAGAGATAAAAGAAAAATTAAATGTTGATAGTTTATTTGATTATTTAGTACTACGTTATATGTTGTTTCAAAAAATAAAGACAAATGAAAATTTAAAACGAGAAGCTTTAGGTATTTTCCCTGATTTAAGTAATTATATTGATTTAGAAAAAGGTAGTATTAAAATTACTTTTTCTAGTAATGAAATTAATTACTTGCAGGAACTTTGTTTAGTTAAAGATAATCATCTTATTTATCAAACTCGTAGAGAAATTTCTTCAAAGCTTTCTATTAGTTATGATGATGCTAGAAAATATGAAAGAAATTCTTTAACTAAGATTATTAATAGTGTTGATGAAGATAATGATTTAAATATTACATTATGGCCTAATTTCTTAGAAGAGTTTATGATTAGGGATAATTTTAGAAAAACAGATAGTGTTAAAATCAATGAAAAAGATTTAGAGAATATTAAAGCGAAAGATAGTAAAGGAAAGATTCTTAAAGGAATAAAGGCTTTAGAACAATCTGTTTTTAGAAATTATGTAAGTACATGTAATGATTTAGAGAAAAAGATATTAGCTTTGAGGCTTGGATATTTTGATTGTAAGTTTTTCTCTAGTGAAGAGGTTGCTAATATTATGAATGTTCCTATTGAAACTGTTATTAATTTAACTAAAAGTTGTTTAGAATGCTCAAAAGATGAGTATTTTAGAGATAAAAAAGTTCTTTGTAAAGGAAGAGAAACTCAAAATGTTTAAATTTCATGATTATTTTAATAGTGGTTTTGTAATTACTACTGTTCCTGATAATGTTTATTAACAAAAGGTGGTACTTAACAATAACGGATATTTAATATATGAAGGAAGTGTTCCTAAAGATAAATTTCTATATTCTCTAGAACATGTAGAAAACGTAAACGTTTATAAAATAGACTTAACAAGATAAAAAGAAGTAGATATTTCTTACTTCTTTTTATCTTTCTATTTCTACTAACTCGTATACTTCAATAGTATCTCCTTCTTTATAATCCTGGAAATTATCTAGAGTTAGTCCACAATCATGATCTTTAGAAATTTCTTTAATCTGATCTTTTTCATGCTGAAGTGATTTAATCGTCCCATTATAAATAACTATACCATCTCTTACTACTCTAGCTTTGTCATTATTCTTTATTACTCCTGAGGTTACATGACAACCTGCTATCATACCAACTTTAGAGAATTTAAATAATTGTCTTATTTCGGCAGTTCCTGTTACCTTCTCTTCATAGATTGGTTCTAGCATACCTTTCATGGCTTTTTCCATATCTTCTACAACTTTATAGATGATATCATATAGTCTTATTTCAATATTGTACTCTTTAGCCATATCAACTACTTTATTACTACCTCTAACATTAAATCCTATAACAATGGCATTAGAAGCTCCTGCTAGGACAATATCACTTTCTGTAATACCTCCAACAGCACTACGGATAACATTTATTTTAACTCCTTCGACATCTATTTTTTCTAAAGATGATTTAACGGCTTCTAGACTGCCATTAGTATCTGTTTTTAAAATAACATTTATTTCTTTAAGGCCTTCATTAATTTGTCCAAATAATTCTTCTAAACTCATACCAGTTCTATTGGTGTCAGCATCTTTAGCTCTTAGGGCTCTATCACTTGCTATTTGTTTAGCTTGTTTTTCAGTTTCAAAAGCCATGAATTTATCACCGGCACTTGGAACACTAGATAATCCTGTAATTTCTACTGGCATAGCAGGTGGAGCTTCAACAATATTTCTTCCTAAATCATCTTTTAGAGTTCTAACTTTACCAAAAGCTGTTCCTACAACAAGAGGGTCTCCTAATCTTAAAGTACCATTCCCGATAAGTAGCGTTGCAACTGCTCCTACATGTTTATCCATTTTGCTTTCTAGAACGGCTCCTGTAGCATAACGATTAGGATTAGCTTTTAATTCTTGCATTTCAGCGATTAAAAGAATATTTTCTAATAATTCATCAACACCTTGGCCAGTTTTAGCAGATATTTTAGTAACAATAGTATCTCCACCCCACTCTTCAGGAGTAAGACCTGTTTCTACTAAACTAGTCATAACTTTTTCAATATTAGCATCGGTTACACCTGGCTTATCTATTTTGTTAATACAAACAATAATTGGCACTCCTGCTGCTTTAGCATGATCAATTGCTTCCCTAGTTTGAGGCATAACACCATCATCTGCTGCTACTATGATTATAACTATATCAGTAACACTTGCACCTCTTGCTCTCATCTCTGTAAAAGCTTCATGGCCTGGAGTATCGATAAAAGTTATTTTTTTACCATTACATTCTACTTGATAAGCCCCAATTTCTTGAGTTATTCCTCCTGCTTCACTGTCTACAACATTACTTTTTCTGATAGTATCTAGTAAAGTAGTTTTACCATGATCAACATGTCCCATAATAGTAACAACTGGAGGACGCTCTACTAAGTCTTCTTCTTTATCTTCTATTTCATAATTCTCAAAATTAGAAATGTCAGCTTGTTCTTCTTTTTTTACAGTCTTATTATAATCTAAAGCTAATACCTCTACATCTTCAAAATTAAGAGAATTATTAGCAGTAGCCATAATACCTAAGCCCATTAATTTCATGATAATCTCACTTGGAGAAACATTTAAAACGCTAGCGACATCAGCTACAGTCATACCTTCTTTATATAACAAAACATTTTCATCAATAGATTGTTCATTGCTTTGAAGTTTTTCTTTATGCTTATATATTTTTTTTCTTTCTTGTTTAAAGTTACTTTTGTCTTTCTCTTGTTTTTTTACTTTCTTTACTTTACTTGTCTTAATCTCGTTATCATTAGTAAGATTAGAATCATAAGCTATTTGTTCTGCTTTTTCATCTAAGGAGAAATCATTAATCATTTCTTCATCTGGAGTAGTATCTACGTAGTCTTCTTCATCTTGAAAAGAATTATCCAATAAAATCACTTCATCATCACTTAATACTCTCATCTTATCACTTGTATCCATTTCAAGACGCTCCATATGCTTAATTACATCTTCAATGCTTTTATTAATATCTTCTGCATATTCTTTTATCGTCATAAAATCACCTCTTTCAATTTTCTAATATTTTTCTTATCTCATCATATACCTCATCACTTATATTACATTCTAATTTTTTTTCTAGACTTTTTTTCTTAATAGCTTCATCTAAAACTTTTAAGTCTTTTTTAATATATGCACCTCTACCGTTCATTTTTCCAGTTAAATCAATATTAACATTTAAATCTTTATCTCTTACTATTCTAAGTAAGTCACGTTTATCTAACTTCTCACCTGTAACTACGCAAGTTCTAAGAGGAATCTTTCTTTTTTTCATAGGTACCTCCTATTCTTCACTTTTTATACTAATACCAAGTTCCTTAGCTTGTTCTGTTGTTTTAATATCTATTTTATATTTAGTAAGTTTAGTAGCAAGTCTAGCATTAAGACCTTTCTTACCTATTGCAAGAGAAAAATTATCTCCATCAGCGATTACTAAAGCTTCTTTTTTCTTAACATCTGTTATTAAAACAGTTAAGTCTTTAGCAGGTTGTAGAGCATTAGCGATAAATATAGAAGGGTCATTATCATATTTTACAATATCTACTTTCTCGCCATTAAGTTCTGTAATTATATTAGCGATGCGTGCTCCTCGTTCACCGATACATGCTCCAATTGGATCTACTTTAGGATTTTCTGAATATACGGCTACTTTACTTCTAATTCCTGCTTCTCTTGCTACGCTATATAAAAGTACAGTACCATCAGCAAGCTCTGGAATTTCACTTTCAAATAATCTTTTAACGAAACCAAAATGTCTTCTACTAAGTAGAACTAGTAAGCTTCTTCCATTATTATCTACTTTAGTAACATAAACTTTAATTTGGCTTCCCATTTTAATCTTCTCACCAGGAATTATATCTTTTTTAGGTAAAATACCATTAGTACGTCCTAAATCAATAAAATAGTTATCAGTATCTTCAAGAGCTACTGTACCAACTAATAATTCATCTTGCTTATCTCCAAATTCATCAGTAATACTACTACGTTCTGCCTCTCTTATTTTTTGAATAACTACTTGTTTAGCAGTTGATGCAGCAACTCTACCAAAATCTTTAGGAGTTACTTCAGTATCAATAGTATCTCCAATATTAACTGTTTTATCTATTTTTCTAGCATCACTAAGTTTAATTTCTACAGCTGGATTAAAGAAACTTATTTTTTCTTTCTCTTCTTCCTTCTCTTCTTTTTCTTCGGCTTCTTCCTTTTCAGGTTTTTCTGTATCTAGTTCATCATCTTCAGCATAACGTTCAAATAAAGCATCTTCATATTCTTCTTTTGTCATTTTATCATCTGGTACAACTGTTAAATAAGAGAATACTTTAATATCTCCGGTATTTTCATTGATTAGAACTTTTACATTATTATTTTTAGTCTTTGCATTTTTCTTATATGCACTAGTTAAAGCATTTCTCATTGCTTCAAAAATAATTTCTTTATCAATATGTTTTTCTTTAACTACTAAATCAACGGCATTAAGAAATTCTTTTCCATTCATTTTAATTATCTCCTTTCTCTTTTGAATGTATATCTAATACATCTATATCATTGCATAAATTATTATCATCCATTATAGGATTAATTACTTTAGTCGCTTCTGTTATTTTATTAACATCAATAACTTCATCACTATCAAGTTCAATATTTAAAGTTTTTACTCCTTCTTCAGTAGAATAATAAACACTACTTACAAATAGATTTAAATCTTTAATTTTATTATCTACTAAAGACTTTACTTTTTCTTCCATAACTACCTCCTTACAAACTAAAGAGTGAAGCTTTAAACTTCACTCCTTTCTTGGGTTAATTATACTATATAAAATTATTTTTGTCAAAAAAGATATTTAATGATATTATTATATAGTAGGTGATATAAATGAAGAATGTTTTTACAAGAGAAAGGGTTCTAGAAATATGTAAAGGGTTATTAACATTTATGCTATTTTACTTCAGTAGTTATTTACAAATAATACCTATAATGTTATTTAATATTGATGTTAATAATTATACCGCAAATGATCTTGCGATTGCTAATACATTTGTGGATGTAATATTAGTATTAGTATTAATTATTTTATATTTTAAAGAGTTAAAAACAGAATTTAAGATTTTTAAAAAGAATATAAAATTAAATATGGATATTGCTTTCAAATATTGGTTTGTGGGATTAATGATTATGTGTATATCTAATATAATAATTGGCTTGATTGCTAATTTAAATACCTCTAGTAATGAAGAAGCTGTACAGACCTTAGTTAGTTCTACTCCTTATTTAATGTTATTTACGGCAGGCATACTTGCTCCTATTGCAGAGGAACTTACCTTTAGAAAAGGTGTATCTAAATTATTTAAAAATAAATGGGTGTATGCTTTCAGCTCTGGATTAATATTTGGCCTTTTACATGTAATCGGTAGTAGCAATATATTAGAATATTTATATATAATTCCATATGGTAGCTTAGGTTTCTTCTTTGCTTTAACTTATTATGATACAAAAAGTATTTATCCATCTATTATAATGCATGCTATACATAATAGTGCTTTAATACTTTTATCTATTTTTGTATATTAAAAATTTTAAATAAACCTTGTTTCAAAGATAATGAAACAAGGTTTTTGTATATTTAAATATCGTATTCATTTAATTAAAATAATCTATTAACATAGCTTTCTTTACTTTCTTTAGAGTAGCTTCTGCTTTTTTTAAAGCTTTTTCACTACCTTCTTTTAAAATGTTATAAACAAGGTCTATATTTTCTTCATAATACTTTCTTTTTTCTCTTATAGGCTTTAGGGTATCTTCTATGACATCATATAAAAATCTCTTTACTTTGACATCTCCTAAGCCTCCTTTTTCATAGTGAGCTTTTAATTCCTCAAGGTTGTTATATTCAGGTAAGTATTTTTTGAAGTGTTCATCAGTAGCTAAAGCTTCTAAATAGATAAATACAGGATTATCTTTAGTGTTACCAGGATCTTCTACTTTTAAATGATTAGGATCTGTATACATACTCATAACTTTTTTCTTAACTGTTTCGCTATCATCTTTTAAATAGATGCAATTGCCAAGAGACTTACTCATCTTAGCTTTACCATCTGTACCTGGTAATCTTCTGCAAGCCTCATTATTAGGAATTACGGCTTTTGGTTCTACTAATGTTTCTCCATAGATATTATTAAAACTTCTAACTATTTCTCTTGCTTGTTCTATCATAGGTAATTGATCATCACCAACTGGAACAACAGTTGCTTCAAAAGCGGTTATATCGGCAGTTTGACTTATTGGGTAGTTTAAAAAGCCTACAGGAATACTATTACCAAATTCTTTTTGTTTAATTTCACTCTTTACAGTTGGATTTCTTTCTAATCTTGCAAGGGTTACTAAATTCATATAATACATAGTAAGTTCACATAAAGGAGAAATCATGCTTTGAATAAAAATTGTTACTTTAGTTGGATCTATTCCAACAGAAAGATAGTCTATTGCCACTTCTATAATATTATCTCTAACTTTCTTAGGATTGTTAAAGTTATCAGTTAGAGCTTGAACATCGGCAATAAAAACATACATCTCATCATAGTCACCTTTATTTTGTAGTTCAACTCTATTTTTTAAAGACCCTACATAGTGTCCCAAATGTAGATTGCCTGTAGGTCTATCCCCTGTCAAAATTATTTTTTTCATTTTTTCACATCCTTATCTTTTCTCTATGTAGAATTCATTATCCTTTCTTTTAAGTACAAAATAGTCATCACTTATTTTAATATCTTCATACTCTACATGTATAATTTCTTCTCCATCAGAATTAATTATACCATAAAGAGTTTTATTATTAGAAACTTTACTTACAATAAATATATTAGGATAGTCTGTTAATTCAATATTATCATAATCAGTTTCTGTTATTCTATTTCCTTTAGCATCTATTATATATTTATTATTATCTTGATCTAATACTAAGAATCTATTATTATTTATAATATTAATATTTAAGTAGTTAAAATCCAATACCTGTTCATTATCAGTGTTGATAACACCAACTAAATTATCTTTACCAACTACGGCTAGGCCGTAAGTAGTAAAACTTTCCGTATTATTATAATCATATTGAAAGTCAATAACAGTTTCTTCTTTTTCGTTGATATAGCCAACTAGCTTATTACTATTTATAGCGAAAGCTAGAGAATTAACAAAAGGCCCTATGGCAGTGTAATTATTATTTAAAGTTGTTATATTATTAGTATTTATATTATATATGCTATAAAGCCCAGTTGGACTAACAAAATAGATATTGCTATCATTAAAGATTGTAGGAGTATAATTATCAAAGTTATCTAGTTTAGTAAATGATAAGGTTTCACTATTATATAAATATATATCAGTATAATCACCATACATAGCACAAAAAACATAATTATTACTAGAAGAATCAACAAGTTCATAGATTGAATCATATTTATATTCTGTTAAAATTTCTCCTTTATTATTAATCAAAGCTTGTCTTCCATCACTACTTACTATAAATATGCTATCTAGTCCCTCAATGCTAGTAATCATTTCAAACTCTTGATTAAATAATTTTTCATTATCTTGGTTTATAAAATAGAAATTATTATCTGATACTATTATTAAATTTTTATTTATTACTTCTATACTACTATAGTCTGCATCTATTATTTCCTTACCCTGCTCATTTAAAAGTCCATAGTTCATATCTTCAGTATATTGAGCTAATCCATCTACAAATTTAAAGCCATCTAAATTTATAGTATTATCATCAAGCTTCATACTGTCAATAATATCATACTTTAACGAAGTAACCTCTTTGCCATCTTCTGTTATGTATCCATATTTTTTTCCGTCACTTACAACAACATAATGATTAGAGGGTGTACCAACATATTGATAATTTAAAGCATTACTATTTAAAGTTGTAATTGTATAAATAATCACAGCGGCTAAGGATAAAACTACACCTAAAGATGCTAATGTAAGTACTATTTTTTTACTTTTCATCATTTAAATCACCCCGTTACTCTAAAGGTATTTTTCATACCAGAACTAGTTTTAAATCTAAATTTTTGGCTTGCTCCATCAATAATAATTCTATAATATCCGGCTGCAAAGGAAGAAACATTAACTGTGTAGGTTCCAAGAGTTCTAGTTTGTCCTGTTCCTAACCACCCTGAGCTTGCTATACTAAATGTATCAAGGTTTCTTACACATCTATTATTAGCGTTAGCAATACAAAGCGTCCTTGACTGATTATCTTCCCAAGTATTACTCCAATTATTCATATGTACCCTTACTCGAAAGCTGACAGTTGTATTATTAGTGACTCTTACATTATCTACATACATAGTATTATATTCTCCAGTTTTACACTGCTCTTTAGTAGGTATTTCTCTATCTTCTGGGCATACATAATAGTTAGTATTTAAAACTGTAACTGACTTTGGGCTTTTAAGAGTATAATTTTGATAATAATATTTATTGCTATTTTGAGGTGTAGTACTTTGGATATTAGATGCTCCATCCCAAACTTTTGTATAAATAGTGTACTTTCCATAACCAGACAATGTATAACAAATCTGATTATCACTCTTGGTTAGAAGAGTTATTCTTTTACCATTTTTCCAAGGCTGCATTTCTATTGATTTAATAGTTTCATTATCCTGTGCTGTCGCACATATTTTAAGACTACTATTAGGATAAATACCACCACCGATATTATATGAAACTGTGGGCTTTGTTCTGTCTAGTTTTATTGTAAAACTTTTAGTAGTAGTATTACCTGCCTCATCTGTTGCAACATATTGTACTGTTGAAGTGCCTTGGGCATTAATATTACGAGTAGTTCCGTTTACAAAACCGTCTGTATTAGTTGAGGCTCCTGTTACTTTATATGAGACTGTACAATCTCCTGTATTATCGCTACAACTTCCTCTTAATACGACATAACCACTATACCAAGTATTATTTGAATAATCAGATAAATTACTGATGTTAGATGAAGAATTTAAATCTGATGAACTATTTTTTTTCTTTAATACTACTGATAATTCTGGAGCAGTTTTATCTATAGCATATTCATCGCTAACAGATTCACAACTATTTCCATACTCATCATATACTACTGCTCGCAATTGATAAGTTCCTTCTGTAGTAAATTCTATATTTTGATTCTCGCTTCCTATATAAGAATTAACTACTTGATAGTCTCCTCCATTTACTTTTTCACTTAATTCCCATCTATAAGTATTATCTGGAACAGTTATTTTTACAGTTATATTTTCATTAGATGCTGTTTTACTACTATCAAATACGACTTCACTACAATCTATTCCTCTATAAATTGAATATTTTCCTGAATTTCTAGATGTCATATTTCCGCTTGTATCAATAGCGTAGCCAGTTATTTCATATAAACCTAAGTCTGTTAAGGTTATATTAATATCGCCATTATAGGCTTGATAACCGCTATCTTGATATGTTTCGCCATCTTTAGTAATTACATATCTAACACTTGCTACTTCTACATTATCTGTTACACTCATAGTAACATTTATAGGATTTTGTGATGATTCTTTATTTGGATTAAACTTTATTGTCGGATTGGCTTCGTCGGCATCTGTTGTATAATTATCACCATTACATACTAAAATGCCATAGTATTGATAGTCTCTTTCTGTTATTTTTTGAACTGTTACTCCACTATTTTCAAAGTCACAATCATTTTCATTTCTATCTTTAATAGGATCTATATAGTTTTGGTCAATTAGTGTTTCTAACGTTACATTAGATGTATCTCCAATTTCATCTGGCAATTCACTTCTATGGTCTGCGTAATATTCTCGTCCTGCCAATATTAGCATGTCTTCTTGAGAAGTATAGTAACTATCGTTACCTCTATTTAAAATACTTGTCACGCTCACATAAATAACTGCTGATAATAAGCCTAATATAATAATAGTTGCTAATAATTCTACTAATGTAAATCCTTTTTTTCTACCTCTCATCTTTTAATCCTCCTTATTTTAAATTATAAAACAAAACTGGTAAAAAAACAAACTAATATTTTGAGTTAGTGCATAAAAATGTAATATAACTTTGTATATTTACATAATGTTTATTAGGTGATGCTTTAATGAATTATTTAAAAAAGTTAGGAAAATTTATTTTAACTATTTTTATTAGCATAATGATATTAGGACTTATATTAAATACTCTTTATTATTTTGATATTATTAATAATAATATTTACAATATTATGAAGATGGTTATAGTATTAGGTGTACTATTTATTAATGCTCTATTTTTAGGTAAAAATTCTAATAAATATGGTATTGTTGAAGGATTAAAGTTAGGGGCAATATTTTTACTTGTTATGGTTATATTAAAATTAGTAACTAATAGTTCTTTTGATACTAGAGCGATTATTTATAGTATTATTATCCTATTAACTACTAGTGTGGGGGCAGTTATTGGCATTAACAAAAAAGATATTACTAAATAATTTAGTAATACCTTAAATATTTATAACTTCTTCTAAATATTTAATTTCTTTTTTAGTTACTCTAATTTTATTTGTAAATGATTTAGGTAAAGCTTGCAATAATGCTTCTTTGCTAGCTAGGATATTTTTGTAATACTCTTTAGTAAGATTATCTTGTTTAGTCATTAAAATTGGCCCTAAAAATAATTTTTTATAAGAGTAGTATTTTCTTCCCTTTTTAAAAACTAGTATTTCATAGATTATATTATTTTCTTTAACTAAGACTTCATTTTCTATATGATATCCTAATTTTGTTAGTTTTCTTTTAACGGCAATAGAATAATTATTTGGAGATAATATCAAAGTATTTATATTTTTTAGATATTTTTTATTATCATCTAGTATTTTATTAATATTTAGTCCACCCATACCAGAAATAGTGATAGTATCTATTCCTTCTTCATAAGAATCTAGTCCTTCGGCTTCTACTAGTTTAACTTTATCTTTTACTTTGTAAAAATTTACATTTTCTTTTGCTTTCTTTAAAGGACCACTTTTATTATCACTGGCAAGAGCTTTTTTTATTCCTTTTTCTTTAACTAAGTAAATAGACAAAAGAGCATGATCACATCCTATGTCTAAGGGATATGAAGAAAGGGGAACTAAATCCCCTATTGTTTTTAATCTGCTATTTATTTTCATTAATCTGTTAAGAAATCCTTTAATTTTCTTGATCTAGATGGGTGTCTTAATTTTCTTAAAGCCTTTGCCTCTATTTGTCTAATACGCTCTCTTGTTACACCAAAGATTTGTCCTACTTCTTCTAAGGTTCTACACTGTCCATCATCAAGACCAAATCTTAATCTTAATACTTTCTCTTCTCTATCAGTTAATGTTAAAAGAACACTAGCTAGTTCTTCTTTTAACATTTCTTCTGTTGTATATTCTTCTGGTCCAATCATTCTATCATCTTTAATGAAATCTCCTAAATGAGAATCGTCTTCTTCACCAATAGGTGTTTCTAAAGCGACAGGATCTTGACTAATTTTATATACTTCTCGTACCTTCTCTACAGGTATTTCTAGTTTATCAGCTATTTCATCATCAGTTGGTTCTCTATTTAATTCTTGAGTAAGTTGCCTTTGAATACGAGCTAGTTTATTAATTGTTTCTACCATATGAACTGGAACTCTAATAGTTCTAGCTTGATCTGCTATTGCTCTTGTAATTGCTTGTCTAATCCACCATGTTGCATATGTTGAAAATTTATATCCTTTTGTAGGGTCAAATTTTTCAACGGCTTTCATAAGACCAATATTTCCTTCTTGAATTAAATCAAGGAAAAGCATTCCTCTTCCTACATAACGTTTAGCGATTGATACTACTAAACGAAGATTAGATTCTGCTAATATTCTTTTTGCTTCTTCATCACCATCAACAGCTCTTTCGGCATATTCAAATTCTTCATCACTAGTTAAAAGAGGTATTCTACCTATTTCTTTTAAATACATCCTAACAGGATCATTTATTTTGATATCTTTAGACATTGTTAAGTCTTCTGTTTTAGTATGCTCTGTTATTTCTTCTCCACTTGCATCATCGCTACCATCTTCAGAAACTATATCTATGCCTAATGCTACTAGACTATTATATAAATCATCAAGACTATCACTATCTACTTCAAGACCTTTTAATTCATTTGCTAATTGTTCATAAGTAATATATCCTTGTTCCTTACCTAATTTAATAAGTTTCTCTTTTCTTTCAGCCATTGTTTTAATTTCTTCTACCATTTTAATTCTCCCCTATTCTTAATTTTCTAATCTCTTCTGCATATTTAAGTTGCAATGTAGGATCAGATTCATTTTTTATTTTTTCTTCAAGTGTTTCAATTGTTTTTTTATAGTTATACTCTCTTATTACTTTAAAATAATCAAACAATTCATCTTTAGTAAGTGTATCTTTCAAATCTAACTCTATTATTTCACTTAAAAGATTAACTAATTCATTCTTTGGCGTTAGGTAAGTATAAAAGTCAGCTTCATTAATAAAGCCATACTTATGATAAAAATAAACAATCTCACTTTCTAATGCTCTTAAAGCTTCGGTAGGAAATATCAAATGTTCTCTTTCTACCACATCTATTATATCTTGTTTATTTAACATGTAATATATAACACTGAGGCTTGCTTTTTGATACTTATCATTTTTCTTAAGGTGTGAAGTTTTAGAAGTTGTAATTAATTGTTTTTCATTTTTTTTAGAATTTTCAGCATTCTTTGCATTTACTAACTCCTGAAAACTTTTTTCTAGGGTATTATACCCTATTTCAAACTTTTTTGCAAGGTCTTTTAGAATTATTTCTACTCTGATATTATCTTCTATTTTAGAAGTTTCCTTTAAGACTTCATGTATATAGTTAGCCTTATCTTCACTACTTGCAAAATTACGATTACGAGATAGGTTTCTAATTTTAAAGTCACTATAATAAATGGCATTATTTATCAAACTTTCAAATGCAGTTTTGCCATTCTTTAAGATATATGTATCTGGGTCATCATCACCTGGTAGAGATATTACTTTTACCTCTACTCCTTCACTTGCAAATAGTTCACCTGATGCTATTGTTGCTTTTATTCCTGGATTATCACCATCAAAGCATAGGATTATATTATTAGAAAGTCTTTTAATTTCTTTGATGTGGTCTTTTGTTAAAGCAGTACCCATAGTTGCAACAGTATTTTTTATACCAACAGTACTAGCTCTTATAATATCCATAAAGCCTTCCATAATGATGACTGATTTACTAATTCTAGCTGTTTCTTTGGCAATGTGGTAGTGATATAATAGTTTACCCTTCTTGAATAGTTCTGTTTCTTTAGTATTAAGATATTTATTTTGTTTACTATTAGTAATAATACGACCACTAAAGCCTATTACTTTACCATTTAAGTCATGCAAAGGGAACATAAGACGTGATGTATAAATATCATGATCTTCGTTGGCAAGACCTATCTTATTAAGAAAATCAAGAGAATTTCCCTTTAAAGTTAGTAGTTTTGTTAAATCATCCCTACTCTTTAGAGAATAACCTATTTCAAACTCTTTAATTGTCTCATCATCTATTTGTCTTTCTTTTAAATAGTTACGAGCTGCTTCTCCTTCTTTACTAAGCAAATTATTTTGATAATATTTATTAGCAAGGTCATAGGCTTTATACCATTCATCATATTTGGTTGATGACCTCTTTACTCTAACACCATTTAGAGTAATACCAACACGTGATGCTAGATCGCTTAAAACTTGACTAAATTCTTTATGTTCATAATTCATTAGAAATGTAAAGACATTCCCAGTAGCATGGCAAGAAAAACAAGTATATATCTGTTTTTCCCGAGATACACTCATAGAAGGATTAGTATCATCATGAAAAGGACAAACACCAAAGTAGTTTTTACCGCGTTTTTCAAGAGGTATTTTTTCACCAATTATATCAACAATATCATTTTTTCTTCTGAC
This sequence comes from uncultured Mycoplasmatota bacterium, assembly GCA_946500695.1. Lineage (GTDB taxonomy): Bacteria > Bacillota_I > Bacilli_A > RF39 > UBA660 > Onthousia. The sequence continues at coordinate 22,340 of CAMMWS010000028.1, forward strand.
TTCATTAATAATATCTTGATTATTCATGATAACACCTCTTTTTAAAGTAACTTAAGTAATTCAAGTATTAGTTTAACACAACCAAAAAGAAAATTCTATTAACTGATAACAATTTCTATAATATTTGAGTTTAGGTAAAAATAAAACTTGACAAAGAAAAAGTGAAAATGTGTTATCC
>CAMMWS010000029.1:0-21438 GCA_946500695.1 uncultured Mycoplasmatota bacterium
ATAGGTAATAAAATAGCAAGTAAACCTAGTGATGATGATCATAATTTAGGTCATGGTAAAGCAGAATATATTTATTCTCTTTTAATCAGTATAGTTATAATGGTAGTTGCTATTACTTTATTTAAAGATTCCCTAGAATCAATTCTAGTCAAAAGCAATTATACTTTTTCATATATGCTAATAGTAGTTTGTATTATTACTATAGTAATTAAATTATCACTATATTTTTATACTAATAAATTATCTAAAAGCCTAAATAGTTTACTTTTGAAAGCTAACTCTAAAGATCATTTATATGACGCTATTGTTACCTCTATTAACTTATTAGCAATTATATTAACTAGTTTTGGTATTTACTTTATAGATGGTTTAGTTGGAGTTTTAATATCACTTTGGATATTAATTAGTGGTCTTAGAATTTTTAAAGAAAGTTATGATGTTCTAATGGATAAATCTATTGATGAAAACACTAAAGATAAAGTATTAGAAATAGTAAAAAAATATAAAGAAGTAAAGAAAGTAACTCATTTTAATGCCACTCCAGTAGGTTATAAATATCAAATCTCTTTTACTATTTTTGTTGATGGTAATATGTCTACTTATGACTCTCATGAAATTGCTAATAAAATAGAGCGAGAACTTGAAAAATTCGATGAAATATACCTAACAGTAATTCATGTTAATCCTATTTAAATCTTTGCAATATAAAGAAAATATGATATAATCTACTGGTAGAAAGAAGGAGTAATATGGAAAAAATATATGTTTTTGGACATCGTAAACCTGATACAGACTCAGTAAGTGCAGCGATAAGTTATTCTTATTTAAAAAAACAATTAGGTTTTAATGTAGAACCGCGTGTACTTAGTGCTATTAATAAAGAGACAAAATATGCTCTTGATTATTTTAAAGTGAAAGAGCCAATGTATTTAAATGACGTTAAATTACAACTTAAAGATATAAATTATCATAAAGGTTATTTTTTAAATGAAAAAAAATCAGTTTTTGATAGTTATATTTATATGTTAAACGAAGGATTAACTGGTGTACCAATAGTTGATGACAAAAATAAATTTAAGGGTATTGTCACAATCAAAGATTTAGCTCATGCTTTTATTGATACTAAAGTAGAGGCCTTAGAAACAAGTTATGATAACTTGCTTAATGTTTTAAATGCTGAAGAAGTAAATAGAGTAGATGATGAGATAATAGGTAATATCTTAGCAGCATCATATCGTAGTACAACCTTCATTAACACAGTTAAATTAACAGGAGATGATATTTTAATAGTAGGAGATAGACATAGTGTTATAGAATATGCTGTAAATTCTAAAGTTAAAATGATTATTTTGTCAGGATATTCTGAGATTAAAGATGAACATATTAAAATTGCTAAAGAAAATGGCGTTAATATTATTAGAAGTAGTTATGATACTTACCACATTGCTAAATTAGTTAGTCTATCTAATTATATTAGAACAATGAAAAGAACTACTAAAGATGCAGTTTACTTTGATGAAAATAGTTATGTTGATGATATATTAGATGTTAATAAGAAATTAAGACATACCAATTATCCTGTAATTAATGGAAGAACTGGTAAATGTTTAGGACTTTTAAGAATAACAGATTTAGACTCTAAAAATCCTAAGAAAGTAATATTAGTTGACCATAATGAAGCGAAACAAAGTGTTGAAGGATTAGATGAAGCAGAGATTGTTGAAATAGTAGATCATCATAATTTAAGTAGTCTATCTACTGCTAGTCCTATTAACTTTAGAAATATGGCTGTTGGTTCAAGTAATACAATTATTTATTCTTTATATAAAGAAAGAAATATAGAAATACCTAAAGAAATAGCTGGGCTTATGTTATCTGGAATTCTATCAGACACTTTAATATTAAAGTCACCTACAACAACAGAATTAGATAGAAAAGCTGTTATGGAATTATCTAGTATTGCCGAAGTTAATTATGAAGAATATGGACTTAATTTAATTAAAGCAGGAACTTCACTTGATGGTATGACTCATGAAGATGTACTATATAATGACTTTAAACTATATACAGTAGATGATAAGACTTTAGGTATAGGCCAATTCTTTACTACCAACTTTGATGATATTAAAAAAGATATGGATGCTTATCTTGATACCTTAGATAGAGAAGCAGAAGGTAATAATTATTCCCTAATCGCTTTATATATAACTGATATCATTAAGAATGGTTCGTATGTTCTATTTAATAGGAAAGCTAAAGATATAATGGATAATGCTTACGATAAAGAAATGAGTGAAGGAGAATACTTACAAGATTGTGTTTCTCGTAAGAAGAATGTTGTACCTGTAATAATGGCTAGTTTTGAGAAATAGTATAGTTTAAGCTATGCTTTTTCTTTTACTTAAATTATGTTATTATATAAGACAACTGGAGAGAATAGTATGACTGAAGATGAGAGATTTAAAATATTAAAAGATAATAGAGCAAGTATCGAAGTATATAAGTATCTAAAAGAAAGACTAGAAAATTTAACTATTAAAGTTGTTAAAAATGAAGGTTCAGTTTTAGAATTAATGAAAAAGCATGTCTTAATAGGATGGTGTTGGCAAACTACTGAGAGCACTATAGTCTTTCTAAACGATAATGATTATATAGAAAGAGGTAATTTACTATTCGAAGACGATGAACTATTAATTAAAATATATTATCATTCATGGATTAATTTTCAATATAGAGATATGGAATATACTTTTGATCCCTGCTTAAATATTTTATGTGCTAAAAAGTTATACCAAGAAGTTTTTGAAACAGAAGTAAGAGGAATAGTTAGTGCTAAGGAAGTGAGAGATGAATTAATAAATGCTATTTTAAACCCTAAACCTAAAAAGAAATATAATTCTTCTAGTGTTAAATTTGCCAATAAAGCTGATAATTTTATGAAAAAACTTTTTGGAGAAGATTTAGAAAATAAAAAGAGCGAGATTACAATAATAGGCAATGATGATGTTTATTCACCAATGTATCGTAATAGTACTGGCTATAAAGCAGAAATAGAAGATGGGAAAATAAAAAAACTAGTCGCTCACTTTTATATAAATTAATAATGTTTAGATATGTCTAATTGGTTTTATAGTCCTTTTAATTATTCCTTTTTAATGATATAATTATTGAATAGAAAAGAGGTTATTATGACAGATATTATTAATACAATTATTTTAGGAATTATTCAGGGAATTGCGGAGTTCTTACCAATTTCAAGTAGTGCCCATTTAATTATTTTTAGGGATCTTTTTGGAATTGGCGCTGATATGTCTACAAAAGTAGCATTATGCTTTGATTTAGCTCTCCATTTAGGTACATTACTTGCCATTGCAGTATTCTTCTTTAAAGACTTTCTTAATATGGTTATAAAAGGAGTTACTAAAGGTGTTAAGGATAAAGAAGGAAAATTATTCTGGCAAATAGTAGTTGCAACTATTCCTGCTGCTATAGTTGGAGTTTTATTTGAAAGTACTATTGAAAATGCTATTAGAACTAATTATCTTTTAATTGCAACTGCCCTAATAGTAATGGGTGTTATCATCTATCTAGTTGATAAAAAATGTAAGGAAGAGAAAAATACTAAAGAAATATCATTTAAAGATGCTATTATTATAGGTTGTTCTCAAGTATTTGCCTTAATACCAGGATTTTCTCGTAGTGGTACAACTATCGCTAGTGCAAGATGCTTAAAAGTAGATAGAGAAAGTGCTGCAAAATTTTCATTTTACCTATCAGCACCTGTTGTCCTTGGAGCCTGTGTTCTTCAACTATTAGATGATGGTGCTATCTCTTTAATACTTGAGAATGCGACAATCTTTATTATTGGTATATTTGTATCTTTTATCGTCGGTTTGATTTGTATTAAGTTTTTATTACAATATCTTAAAAAGCATGATTTTAAATTATTTATGATTTACCGTATTATTTTAGCAATTATTGTTATTTTAACAGTAATATTTTAAGGGGGAAGTGAATCATGCTAGATAAATCATTTAAAGAAATATGTGATGGTATTAAAAAAGATGTTAAAGATACACAATTAGAAATTATGGTAAATGCTAATACTAATTTAGTTAATCTTTATTATAGAATAGGGAAAACTCTAGAAGAAAATAGTAAGTGGGGTAATAAATTTATTGATACTGTTGCTTTCGAACTTAAAAATACATTTCCTACTTTAAAAGGATTTTCTATTCGTAATTTAAAGTATATGAAAACATTTTATAATGAATATAAAGATGAAACTGAATTTGTGCAACTGGTTGCACAATTACCTTGGAAGCATAATATTACTTTATTCCAAAAAGTAAAAGATAAAAACATTCGTAAATGGTATATGGAAAAGTGTTTAGAAGAAGGTTGGTCAAATAATATTTTAATCTATCAGATAGATGCTGATTTATATAAAAGACAGGTAGAAAATAAAAAGCACAATAATTTCAAGATTACTTTAAAAGAAAATAGTGATCTTGCTAATAACATTATGAAAGAGCCTTATGTTTTTGATTTAATAGAATTAACTGAAGATTATAAGGAAAGAGAATTAGAAAATAAAATGTTAGAACGTTTAAAAAATGTTTTATTAGAATTAGGTAGTGGTTTTTCTTTTGTTGGTAATCAATATAAAATTACTGTAGACGATGAAGATTTTTATATTGATTTGTTATTCTATCATATTAAATTAAAATGTTATATTGCCATTGAACTTAAAGTAGGAAAGTTCAAACCTGAATTTGGTAGCAAAATGGGATTTTATTTGACTGCTTTAGATGAACAAGTAAAAGATAATAATGATAATCCATCTATAGGTATTATTTTATGTTCTAGTAAGAGCAATAAAATAGTAGATTATACCTTAAAATATATTAATAAACCACTAGGAGTTAGTGAATATAAAATATTTAATGAACTTCCTAATAACTTATTAAAAGATTTCCCAACGGAAGATGAATTAAATATCTTTATAGATTTAGATGAGGAGTGATTTTATGCATAATACTCTTGCTTTATTTATAACTTTTCTTTTAGGTTTTTTTATAGTTATAGGAGTAATAATAGCTTTTTTCTTAAAAAAACAACAAAAAGTTTTAGACTTTATTTTTGCCTTTGCTCTTTCAATTCTCACAATGTTAATATTAACAGACCTACTAGGTCATACTATAGAACATTTAGGCATTAAACATATTTATCTATTTATTCTCTTTACTTGCCTTGGACTATTAATTTTTAAAATAATAGATGATTTTATTCCCGAACATGATGATAGTAAAATGACTAAGAAAGAAGAACATAAAAATATTGTTCATATTGGAGTGCTTGCAACTATTGCCTTAATTATTCACAACTTTGTAGAAGGTATGGCAATTTATTTAACTGCTACTAACGATATTAACTTAGGTATAATGATGGCTTTAGGAGTAGGACTTCATAATATCCCTTTAGGAATAATTATTACTACGACTTTAAATAATGGTGAAAAACTAGGTAAATATCTCTTTTGCATAATTTCTTTATTTATTTCTAGTTTTATAGGAGGATTATTACTTTACTTATTAAATATTAATACTGTAAGTGATATAGTAATAGGATCTCTACTTGCTCTTACTATAGGTATGCTTTTATATATTATTGTCTTTGAGTTATATCCTAAAGTTAAGAAAACTTCCAATAAAAAGATTACTATTATAGGGTTAGGCTGTGGTGTTCTAATTGCCTTGCTAGCAATGATAATAGGTTAGGTGAAGTCTAATGATAGATAAATTTTTTAACTTATTTTTACAATTTATAATTTATTCTTTCTTTGGTTATTTGGTTGAAGTAACTAGTTGTTCAATGAGAAATAAAAAATTAACATTAAATAGAGGCTTCTTTTTAGGGCCATATTTACCTATCTTTGGTTTTTCTTGTATATTAATGGGCTCTATTATACTAAGATATAAAAGTGATTTGCTTATAGTTTTTGTCATGAGCGCCTTTATCTGTACTACTGTAGAATATATAACAAGCTATGTTTTAGAGAAAATATTTAAAGCTAGATGGTGGGATTATAGTGACCATAAGTTTAATCTAGAAGGTAGAGTCTGCTTATTTAATTCACTTCTTTTTGGGATAGGTGGTATAGCTTTCGCTTATATAATCAATCCAATTACAAATTTTATAATAGACATAATGCCATTATTTCTTTTTAGAATTATCGCTATTATTTTATTAGCTTTATTTTTAATAGATGTAATGATAACTATTACAACTCTATACCAAGTAAAAGTATCTTCAATAAAATTTAAAAGCCGCGATGTGACTGCTGAACTTACAAAAATAATTAGAGAAGAACTTACTAAAAAACGTGATATTAAGACTAATTTCTTTGTTAGACATATGTTAAATGCTTTCCCACAAATTAAAACTAGTGACTATAACAGTCCACTTAGTAAACTTAAAAGATATAGTATAAAGACATTTATAAAAAAACAAAAATGATTGTCAATTTATGTAGAAGTAAGATAAAGACTAATATACGTTTTATAAAAAATGTTATAATGAATAAAAGAAAGGAAATATTATGCAAATAAAAGAAGAAATAAATAAATATATATTTAGAGGATATGATATTAGAGGAGTCTTTGACAAAGATATTGATATAGATACAGCTTATACTATAGGACTTGGCTTTGGAAGTAAATTATATGATTTAGGAAAAAATACTTGCGTTGTAGGACATGACAACAGATTATCTTCTCCTGATTTACATCAAGCTTTAATCCAAGGTTTAATTGAAACAGGAATTAATGTAGTTGATCTTGGTTTATGTACAACACCAATGTATTATTTTGCTTGCCAAGATTTAAAAATAGATAGTGGAGTTATGATAACAGCAAGTCATAATCCTAAAGATGAAAATGGTTTTAAATTTGCTTTTTCTAACTATCAAAATGCTAAAGGAAAAGAAATAGAAGACTTTTATGATTACATCGTTAAAGGTAATTTTCATAATGGTAAAGGTTCTATTACTAAAAAGAATGTTAAAGAAGATTATTATAATGCTCTAACAAATAATTTAACTTTTGGTAAAAGAAAAATTAAAGTAGTTCTTGATCCTGGTAATGGGACAACTTCTCCTTTTTTAAATGATATTTTTAAAAGAGTAAATGTAGATTATACAATTATTAATGGTGAAAGTGATGGCAGTTTTCCTAATCATCATCCCGATCCATCTATTGAAAGTAATTTAGAAGAATTAAAAAAATGTGTAAAAGAAACATCAGCAGATGTTGGTCTTGCTTTTGATGGTGATGGTGATAGAGTAGGAGTTATTTCTAACTTAGGTAATTTTATTCCTATTGACTATTATATGATTATCATTATTAGAAATATTATTGATAAAGTCAGTAATAAGACATTTCTATATGATGTTAAATGTAGCAAATCATTAGAAGATGAAATAATTAAATTAGGAGGAACCCCATACTGTTATAGAACAGGTAATTCATATACAAGAGCAAAAGTAGAGGAACTAGATTTAGCTTTCGGTGGAGAATTATCAGGACATGTTTATTTTAGAGACAAGTTTTTAGGCTTTGATAGTGGAATATATGCTGGTCTTAGACTTCTTGAAATACTATCTAATACTAATAAAACAGTAGAAGATTTACTTGCTGGTATTAATAGATATTATTCAACTCCTGAGACTAAATATAAAACTAAAGATGAAATTAAATTTGATGTAGTAAAGAAAATTGAAGACTATTGTAAAGAAAAAAACTATACTTATAATAATATCGATGGAGTTAGAGTAACTTTTGCTAATGGCTGGGCTAGTGTAAGAGCAAGTAATACGGGACCTAATTTAACAGCAAGGTTTGAAGCCACAACAGAAGAAAGATTAGATGAAATAAAAAATGAGTTTGAAAACTTAATCTTTAAATATAATAAATAAGAAAGATGCATATCTTATAATAGGAAGGATGACTAAAATGAAAGTAGTTATTACAGCAGGTGGTACAGGTGGACATATATTCCCAGCTTTGGCTTTGATTGATAAATTAAAAGAAAAAGATAAAGATGTAGAAATTTTATACATAGGTACCACTGATAGAATGGAAAAGGACATTATTCCTAACGCAGGAATACCTTATGTTGGTATTGAAATGAAAGGCTTAAATAGAAAGCATATCTTTAAGAATATTGATGTTATGAAAACATATTTTAAGGCATGTAAAAAAGCAAAAAATGAGCTAGTTAAATTTAGACCAGATATTGTTATAGGTTTTGGTGGGTACATTAGTGCACCCGTTATATATGCGGCTAGCAAATTAAAAATAAAGACTATTATTCATGAACAAAACTCTATCCCAGGAGTATCCAATAAATTTTTATCAAGGTATGTAGATAAAGTCTTAGTATCATTTAAAGAAAGTATTAAAGATTTCCCAGCAGATAAAACAGTATATACAGGCAACCCCCGTAGTGAGCAAGTAAAAGATATTAAAAAACTTAGTAAGACAAACTTAGGTTTTAAAAAAAATCTTCCTCTTGCTATAATAGTAATGGGGTCTCTTGGCTCTTTAACTATGACTAAGAAATTAAAGGAAGTTTTACCTCTATTTAAGAATAAAAACTATCAAATCTTACTTATTACGGGCAAAAACTATTATGATGAATATAAAGATATAAAGGTAAGTGAGAATGTAAAAATAGTGCCTTTCTTAGATAATTTAATAGGTTATATGAAAGATGCTGATTTAATTGTTACTAGAAGTGGAGCATCTACTATTGCCGAAATTACAAGTATTGGGCTTCCTGCCATTATGGTTCCAAGTCCTTATGTTACTAATAACCATCAATATATTAATGCTAAATCATTAGAGAATGATGGCGCTTGCATTATCTTAACCGAGGAAGAATTCAATAAAGAGAGTTTAGTAAATCTATTAGATAAAACTTTTAAAGACAAAGATAAATTAGCAAGCATGAGCAAAGCGCTTCTAAAAAGGAAAGTAGATAACAGTTCTACTCGCATTTATGAAGAAATAATAAAATTAGTAAGGGATGAATAAAATGAATGAATTTTTAAAAGAAGTAGAATCTAATGATATAGGGAAAATATCAAAAGATGTTTTTATAAGTAAATATACTACTTATAAAGTAGGTGGTTTAGTAAAAGCTATTATTTATCCTAAAAATAATGAAAAACTAGTTTTATTATGTAAGCTAATAAAAAAATATAAAATAAAATATAAAATTTTAGGTAATGGCAGTAATCTTTTATTTAGTGATAAAACTTATGATGGAATTTTAATCAAACTAGATGAATTTAATAAAATAGAATTCTTTGGTAATAAGGTAACTTGTGGTGCTGGAGCCTCTTTAATGAAAGTTGCTAAAGAATCAATAAAAAGAGGCTTAGCAGGCCTCGAATTCGCTAGTGGTATACCTGGTACTATTGGTGGAGCCATTTATATGAACGCCGGCGCCTATAAAAGTGATATGGGGTATGTTACTAGAGCAGTTAAAGTATTAACTGATGATCTTCGAATAATAACTCTTACTAATGAAGAGATGGATTTTCACTACAGAAGCAGTTTCTTACAGAAACATCCTAATTATATTTGCTTAGAAGCTATAATAAGGTTAGAAAAAGGGAACAAGAATGTTTTAGAGGAAGTAGTAAAAGATAGAAGAGAAAGACGACTTAAATCTCAGCCACTAAACTATCCAAGTGCTGGTAGTGTTTTTAGAAATCCGAGCAATGCTGACCCTGCCGGAAAATTAATAGAAGATATAGGTCTAAAAGGATTAACTAAAGGTGGAGCTGAAGTTAGTAAAGTCCATGCTAATTTTATAATTAATAAAAACAACGCTAGTGCTAAAGATATTCACGATTTAATTCTGTTTGTAAAAGAAGCAGTTAAAGAACACTATGGTATAGATTTGAAAGTAGAACAAGAATTTGTAAATTGGGAGTAGTGATATATGACTAAAGTAATCAAGAAGAAAAAATTAAGACTATTACCATTCTTAATTTTTATTATAGTAATCGCTATAATAGTTTTTGTATGCCTTTTTGTCCTTGATACTAAAGTCAAAAATATTATAATAACAGGGAATAATGTTTTAAGTGATGATGAAATAATAGAATTAGCAAATCTAACAGACTATCCAAGCTTCTATAAAACTTTAAACAGTTCTATAGAAAATGGCATCAAAGAAAATCCCCTTGTTAAAGATGTAGAAATTGATAGGAGTTTTTATCATATCATTGAAATAAATGTAGACGAATATGAAATATTATATAAAAGAGAAGATAATGGTAAATATGTATTAGAAAACAAAGATGAAATAACTTTTGATAGTGAAACTCCATACACTATACCAAGATTAATTAATGAAATACCAAATAACAAACTAAATAGTTTTATTAAATATTATAAAAGAATAGATTTAAATATTAGAGAAAAAATAAGTGAAATAAAATATGAACCAAATGATTATGACGAAGATAGATTCTTATTATATATGGATGATGGCAATAGTGTTTATGTAACTATTACTAAATTTGAAAGATTAAATTATTATAATGATGTTTTACCTCAATTAGATGGCAGAAAAGGAATACTTTATTTAGACTCAGGAAATCATTTTAGGATAATGGAATAATAAAAATGAGCTTTTACTCATTTTTCTTTTGTCATTATTCTTAATTTATCATAACTTTCTAATCCTTTAGAACTACCTTCGGGGAGCAAATAAATATAATAAGATTTAAGTCTTGGTCTTACAAATTTTTCTGTTTTAATACTAGGATATATCGCTAAAATATTATTTTCTTTATCAGTAACCACGATGTCAAGTTTTTGACAAACAAAATAAGTATTAATCATTTTCTTTTTAGGATAACATAGCCCTTCTTTAATAGGATAAAGATAAAATCTATATCCTTTAATTCTGTCCTTAAACCTAGTCACAGTTTTAAATTTTATTTTATTCTTACCATTTTTAATATATCTTTCCATAAATTCACCTTTAAGTCATCATAACATTATTTTTTATATAAAGCTAGAATAAATATCATATTTATGTTATTATATTGAAGAAAGAAAGGGATGATAAAGATGAGTGGACATTCAAAATGGGCTACTATTCATAGAAAGAAAGGATTAATAGATGCAGCACGTGGTAAAGTTTTTCAAAAGCTTGCTAAAGAATTATATGTCGCTGCTAAAAGTGGTACTCCAGATCCTGATAGTAATGCTTCTTTAAGACTTGTAGTTGAAAAAGCTAAAGCTGCTAATATGCCTAAAGATAACATTCAAAAAGCGATTGATAAAGCTAAAGGAGCAGGTAATGGTGAGAATTATGAGAGTATAAGATATGAAGGATATGGACCAGGTGGAGTTGCTATCATGGTAGATTGTCTTACTGATAATCGTAATAGAACAGCATCAGCAGTAAGAAGTACTTTTTCTAAACGTGGAGGTAACTTAGGTACTGATGGTTCTGTTAGTTATATCTTTGAACGTAAAGGTATTATTGTTATTCCAAGTGATTATGATGAAGATGAAGTAATGTTAACTGCTTTAGACGCTGGAGCCTTAGATATGGAAAATAATGGTGACACATATTTAATTACAACTCCTAGTGATAAATTCATCGCTGTAAAAGATGCCCTTGCTAACATCGGTGTTGCAGAATTTCTTACTAGTGAAGTTACATTTGTTCCAAACAATGAAGTAGAACTTGATGATGAAACTAAAGAAAAAGTATATAATCTAATAGAGGCTTTAGAAGATATCGATGATGTACAGGATGTTCATCATAATATGAAAGAGGAGTAAAATGAAATTAACAGTATATATCGCTAATATAATATTAAATTTGTTTTCTACAATTTTATTCCTAATTCAGACAGGTAATATAAGATTAAATGCTTTTATCGTAGATTATGAATATACTGATGAGTTTATAAATATATTTAATATTATTAAGATGATAATAACAGTTCTATTTATAATTCTTATATTTTTTAATTATAAGATTAAAGCTAAAGAAAAGAAAAATACATTATTATATGCTATATGTTTAATAGAAATATTTACTATAGCAGATCTTCTTATTATGAATTCTTTTAATATTTTTGTTCCTCTTAATGTTATATTAAGTATAGTTTTGATTATTAAAGATAGGAGAGAAAAAAGTGTATAGTTATATTATTGGTAAAGTAACAGAAGTCATGTCTAATGCTATAGTATTAGAAAACAATGGTATAGGCTATCTTATTAATACACCTAATCCTTTCGCTTTCGAAGAAGGAAATGACTATAAAGTCTATTTATACCAACAAATTAAAGAAGATGAACATAGTCTCTTTGGTTTTAAAACTAAAGAAGAAAAAGATTTATTCTTAAAACTTATTGGTGTTAAAGGATTAGGCCCTAAAATGGCTTTACCTATTATCGCTACAGGATCAATTTCTGGGATTAGTGATGCCATTAATAGAGAAAACATTCTTTATCTAAAGAAATTCCCTAAGATAGGAGAAAAACTTGCTAAACAAATGATACTTGACTTAAAAGGTAAACTTGATGACTTAAGTAGCGGAGAAGAAATTGTTAAAGATACGAGTGAAGAATTAAGAGAAGCACTACTTGGACTTGGATATAAAGACAAAGAGATTAAGAGTATAATATTAAAAGTAGATAATTCTTTAAGTATAGAAGAACAGATAAAAGAAGCCTTAAAATTATTATTAAAGTAGGTGTTTAAATGGAAAGAATTGTAACGAGTGAAGAATTAGTTGATGACGGTATAGTAGATAATACTATAAGACCAGAAGTCTTAGATGAATATATTGGCCAAAGTGAAGTTAAAGAGAATATTAGAGTCTTTATAGAAGCTAGTAAGATTAGAGGAGAAGTATTAGATCATGTTTTATTATATGGTCCTCCAGGACTAGGTAAAACTACTCTTGCCTTTATTATTGCAAGAGAACTTGGTGTTAATATTAAAACAGCTAGTGGACCATCAATTGAAAAAAGTGGAGATTTAGCAGCGATACTTTCAACTCTTGAACCTGGTGATGTTTTATTTATAGATGAAATTCATAGAATGCCAAGATTCATAGAAGAGATATTATATCCAGCGATGGAAGATTTTACTTTAGATATTATTATTGGTGGAGAGGGGAGTTCTCGTAGTATTAAGATAGACTTGCCTCCATTTACCCTTGTTGGGGCAACGACAAGAGCAGGAGATTTATCAGCACCACTTAGAGACCGTTTCGGTATTATCTCTAAATTAAAATTCTATACAACAGAAGAGTTAACTGAAATTATTAAAAGAACAAGTAGAGTATTAGAGATGCCAATAAATGAAGATGCTGCCATTGAACTTGCAAAAAGAAGTAGAGGGACTCCAAGAATTGCTAATCGTCTCTTTAAAAGAGTAAGAGATTTTGCCCTAGTAGATAAAAAAGAATCTATAGACTTAGATGTGATGAATAAAGCCTTAGAAAGATTAAAAGTTGGTAAGAGTGGTCTTGATGAGACTGACCATCAATTATTAAGAGCAATTATTGAAAGATTTAATGGGGGACCTGTAGGAATTGACGCTCTAGCATCATCAATCGGAGAAGAAACATCTACAATAGAAGATGTAATAGAGCCATACTTATTACAAGAGGGATACTTAAAAAGAACTAGTCGTGGGAGAATGGTAACAGAAAAAGCATATAAAGAACTTAATATAAATTATCAAGGTGGTCTATTTGGAGTGGATTTAGATGTATGAAGAGTTAGTTAATAGAATAAAAGAAGAAATTTTAACTAGCAATTATAATGAATCTATCTTACCATTTCAATTGGATAATCTAAATAGTAGTGAAAGTTTTGATACTAGCAAAAAGAAAAAGATAATAGCAGTAGATGAACTTTATAAAAAAAGAAAGACTCCTAAACACATTGAAGCCAGTTCGTTACTAGGATTGATTTCTTTTTTAAGAATATCTAGAATATCAACTGGTTATTCACTTGAAAGTTTAGCATTCCTTGGCTTTTATTTAAGTGATTATAGTCAAGATGAATTAGACACTTTTATTACAATTAATCCATCTTCTAAAACTATTAATTTATTATGCAAAAGAATAGATAATCCCTATGAAAGAGGTAGCTATTTAGATTATTACCAAAATAAAGACTATGAATTATTGCAGGATTTAGAAACTAAATCTAAACAAGAGATAAGAGAAAAAATTGGCTTTATAGAAAATGCTAGTTTTGACAAGGAGATGCGTTATGAAATTAGAAGAATTTGATTATAATTTACCAGAAGAATTAATTGCTCAAACACCAATAAAACAAAGAGATGCTTCAAGATTAATGGTACTTGATAAAAAAACAGGAGAGCTAGTTCATAAGCATTTCTATGATATTATAGATTACTTAAATCCCGGTGATACTTTAGTATTAAATGATACTAAAGTCTTACCTGCTAGATTAATTGGTGAAAAGATGAGTACTAAAGCTGTTATAGAAGTTCTTCTTTTAAAAAATAAAGAAAATGATATTTGGGAAACCTTAGTTAAACCAGCTAGACGTATCCATGTAGGAGATGTCGTATCATTTGGGGACGGTTTATTAAAGCTAATTTGTACTGAAGTTAAAGATGAAGGTATTAGAGTTTTTGAGGCAAGTTATAAAGGAATATTCTATGAATTATTAGATAAACTTGGCACGATGCCTCTACCTCCATATATTCATGAAAAACTAGAAGATAAAGACAGATATCAAACTGTCTATGCCAAAGAAGTAGGTAGTGCTGCTGCACCAACTGCAGGACTTCATTTCACAGAAGAATTACTTACTAAAATAAAAGAAAAAGGTATAAACATTGTTTATTTAACTCTGCATGTAGGACTAGGTACCTTTAGACCTGTCAAAGTAGAAGATGTTACTAAACATAAAATGCATAGTGAATTTTATTCATTAAGTAAGAGCGGTGCAGATATTCTTAATAAAACAAGGGAAAATGGTAAGAGAATAATAGCAGTAGGGACAACATCAACTAGGACATTAGAGACAGTTTATGGTAAGTTTGGAGAGTTTAGAGAAGATTCCGGTTTTACCGATATTTTTATCTATCCCGGAAAAGATGTTAAGAGTATAGACGGACTTATAACTAATTTCCATTTACCTAAATCAACTTTAATTATGTTAGTATCAGCAATAGCAGGGAAAGATAATATCTTAAATGCCTATAATATAGCAGTTAAAGAAAAATATAGATTCTTCTCTTTCGGAGATGCTATGTTTATAAAATAAGCCTTGAAAAACTAAATTAGATAATATATAATAAGCGTATTGGAGGAAGAAATATGGAAAAAAAAGAAACTAAAAAAGAAACAAATAAGAAAAATTATCATAATATTGAAATAAAAGTTGAAGGAAAAGAATGGACTGACGCTATTGATAAAGCTTTCAAAGAAAAAGTAAAGAAAGTGAGTGTTGATGGCTTTAGAAAAGGAAAATGTCCAAAAAATATTTATGACAAGAAATTTGGGCAAGACTATTTAATAGACGCAGCAGACATAGTATTACAAGATGCATATACTAAAGCATTGGAAGAAAATAACTTAGTACCAGTAGTACAACCTGAGCCTAATTTAAAGAGTCTTGATGAAAAAAGCGTTACTTTTACTTTAAAGATCATTACTAAACCAGAAGTTAAAATTAGTAAATATAGAGACTTAGGTATTAAACCTAATGAAGTTAAAGTAACAAAAGAAGAAATAGATCATGAAATTAGTCATTTACTTGAGAGATTCGAAGAATTAGTTACTAAAGATGAAAATGGTAAAGTAGAAAATGGTGACGTTGCTATCATTGACTTTGAAGGCTTTAAAGATGGAGAGCCTTTTGAAGGTGGAGCTGGAGAGAATTACTCTCTTGAAATAGGAAGTGGTACTTTTATTCCAGGCTTTGAAGAACAATTAATTGGTATGAAGTCTGGAGATGAGAAAGATATTAAAGTAACATTCCCAGATGATTATATGGAAGAGTCTCTAAAGGGACAAGAAGTAACATTCAAAGTTAAAGTACATGAAATTAAGACTAAAGAAAAAAGAGAACTTGATGAAGATTTCTTCTTTGATCTTGGTATTGAAGGCGTTAATGATGAAGAAAGCTTAAGAAAAGAAGTAGAAGCTAATATTAAAGCTAATAAAGATATGGAAGAAGAAAATAACTACATTGATAGATTATTAGAAGCTGTATCTAAAAATGTTGAAGTTGATATTCCAGAAGAAATGGTTAATGAAGAAGTTGAAAGGCTATTTAGAAGAACAGAACAACAAATGGCTATGCAAGGAATTAGTTTAGATTTATATTATCAAGTTACAAAATCTACTGAAAAGGATTTAAAAGATCAACTAGAAAAAGAAGCATATCAAAATGTTTTATATCGTTTAATGCTTGAAGAAATCATGAATATAGAAAAGATTGAAGTAACAGAGAGTGAAGCTATGGAAGAAGCTAAACGTCTTGCTGAAAGATACCAAATGGAACTTGATGCTTTCTTAAATGAGTTTGGTGGTATTGAGATGGTACAGTACGACCAAGAGATGAGAAAAACTATTGAATTATTAAAAGAATTAAATAAATAGTTGCTAGATTTAAAAATCTTTGATAAAATTACTAGAGGAAAAAAGGAGGGATAACGATGGCAAAGAAATTAGGACATAGACAAAAGAAGACATTTGTATGCTCAGTTTGTGGTAATGAAAATTATAGAGAAGAAAAAAATGTAAATAATACTCCAGGAAGAATGGAGATTAGTAAATATTGTAAATTCTGTGGTAAGCACACAACTCATAAAGAGAAAAAATAATAATATAACAGTCATTTAATGGCTGTTTTAAGTCTATAAGAAAGGAGTAAGTAAAATGGTTAATTCAAATGATTTTAAACCAGGTATGACTATAAAGTTTGAGGGAGGAATCTATACAATCCTTGAAAGTCAACACGTTAAACCAGGTAAAGGAGCTGCTATTGTTAAAGCTAAGATGAAGAACTTAAGAACAGGTTCTATTGTTGAGAAAACATTTAATGCAGGTGTTAAAGTAGAAACAGCTCATATAGATAAAAAGACTATGCAATTCCTTTACGCTATGGGAGATACTTATTATTTCATGAGTATGGCGGATTTCGAACAAATAGAACTTGATAAAAGTGTTATTGGTGATGATGCTAAATACTTAAAAGAAAACTTAGAAGTAGAAATTACTTTCTTTGAAGGTGAGATGTTAGGTATGAATTTACCTGATAAAGTAGTTATGAAAGTAACTAAGACAGAGGATGCTGTTAAAGGTAATACTTCAAGTGGTGCGATGAAAAATGCAGAACTTGAAACAGGTATGACTATTCAAGTGCCATTATTTATTAAACAAGATGAAGATATTTTAGTTAGTACTAAAGACGGAAAATATGTTTCACGCGCGTAAAACAATAACTTAAGTTGTTGTTTTTCTTTGTTTAATATGATAATATTAAATTAATAAGATAAGGAAGAAGGTAAAAAGTATGAAAAAGATATGTTTACAATATGTTACCTGGGGGGGGGGTACTTAACATACCAGAATGGTATATTAAGTAATAAAATTACTTTCTTTCATAGTGTAAAAAGAATAGAGTAGGAGATTATTCTATTCTTTTTTGTGTTTAAATGAAAGGAGTAATAAAAGATGAAAAAAATATTATTAGAAACAAGTTTAAGTAAAATATATATGATAGTAATGATTATAATAACGCTATTAATGTTAGGAGGATACTTTTCATATGCCATGTTTACAGTAACAAAAGAAAGAAGTAATGCAATTAGTATAGTTACAGGTAATCTAACTTATAAATTATTAGTGAATGAAGAAGAAACAAATACATTAACAGTGTCTGCTAATAGTAGAGAAGACTTTATAGTAATCCTTAATAACCCTAATAATAGAATAGCAAGATTTAACTTTTATTATGTAGGAGATTTACCTGATGGAGTAGATATAGGATATATAGAAGAAGAGAGTTATAATACCCCACCAGTTGAGACTGGAATAAACTTAGAGAAAGTAGATACAACAGGAAGTAGTAATACTTATATAGTAAGAGTAGCGAATACCACAAGTAGTAGTGTAACAATAACTTTAGGAGTAAGTGTTGGATTAGATTATAATGATTTAAGTTTACCAGAAAATGGACATTTATTAAGAAATATAATATCAACAGGAACAGTATCTGAAGTAATAGAAGATGACATAATGAATAGATTAAACAATAATGACACTGAACAGACCTTTGTAACAGGAAGTAATCAATATAATTACATTTGGTATAGTGGCAAGTTATGGAGAGCTGTGTCTATAGATACGAGTGATAATAGTGTAAAGCTAGTAACCCAATGGAATATCAGTGCCATTTCCTATGATGACAATAGTAGTGCCTTTGAAGGAAGTTATATGGAAATGTGGTTAAATGATACCACAGTAGATGGCTTTCTTGGTAACTTAAGAAATCCTGAGAGTTTTATTAAAATGGATAGCAAGTGGAATGCCAGTCAGATGAGTGATACTAGTAAACCACAAAGTGAAAGTGAAGGTGGGACAATAGTAGAAGCTGCCGTAGGTCTTTTAAATATTTATGAGTATAATATGACTGGTAGTAGTAATAGCTATTTAAATAATAACCTATATTGGTGGACGTTAACACCATATAGTACACATGGTGTTAATTATATAAACAACAATGGAGACACACCAAATTATAATATTTATTTTACTAATAGTTATGGCGTAAGGCCTTCTATAAATTTAAAACTAGAGATAAAGATAGTAGGTGGTGATGGAACAGAAGAAAATCCTTATCGCTTAATGGGGGATAATGATACTAACCTTTCTGGAACAAAACTTAATACCAGATATAGTGGAGAATATATAAGTTTTGGAACAGAAGAAAATACCTTATATAGAATAGTAAGTCATGAGACTGATGGATTGACAAAAATAACTAGTGCAGAACCTTTAAAAGAAAACGGGAGTTATAAGACATTATATTTTGGAGATGATGTTTATTATTCTAGTACCAATACAATAGGTAGTTTTTTAAACGGAGAATATTTAACTAATGGTAATTATTTAACGGATGAGCAAGTTAGTATGATTGAAGATAATACTACATGGTATTTAGGTACAGTAGGAAATGGTACTTCATACAAACTAGCAAAATATACAGATACTAGCATGTCAGAATATGTTACAAGTACAAAAGCTAGAGTAGGCTTGTTAAGATTAGGCGAATTAATGGTTGGTAAATTTGATACAAAAACAAAGACTTGGCTTTTAACTAATAGTGGTAACTACGTTAAATATCTTGATACGACTTCTGCTATATATGATGCATACCCCCGTACATTATATAATATTAAGCCCTCATTTAATCTAAGAGAAAATGTCATAATAACATCTGGTACAGGAACAAAAGAAGACCCTTTTGAAATAGCATTACAATAACAAAGAGTGATAGTTTTCATCACTCTTCTTTATTAGAACTTTCCTCAGTTTCTTGATTTTCCTCAACGATTCTTCCAATTCTAAAACTATATTTATAATCATTATCTTTATATTCTTTTAAACTGAATTCTAATCCTTGGTATTGGAAAAACTCTGATGTTTCACTTTTATCATCTTCTGTATTTCCTAGCGTTTCAAAAACTCTATCATATACTAAGTCAGTTATTTCTTCATTTAATTCCCCATTATTAGCAATAATCATATTACTGATTAATTCTTTTACCTTGTCGCTGTCTTTATCAAAATTAATACTTATAATATTTATATTAGTATCATCTTTAAGATTAAATTCTATTTCTATATCATCAATGACAATTACATTATTAACAATATCGTTTATATTAATATCTTTATCACTAATTTCATTATAATTATTTATAAAGTCCTGTAAAGTAAGATTACTTATAGTATCAAGTTCTGTTAAATCGCTAAAATCTTCATTCTGATACTTTTCTTCCATTGTCCTACGATCAATTATTGACTTAGTTACTTCTGTTGAAATAAAATAACATAATATTCCTAATACAATTGTAATTATTATAAGTGTAAGAATTTGTTTCTTAGTTAATTTTTTCTTTTCTTTTTTCATCTATATCACAGCCTTTCTTCTTAATTATAACAGATATTTACACTATGCGTCCTTATTTTTCTATATTTTTTAATACATTCCTGTTATAATAATAATGGTGATAATATGAAATATTTGGCAATTGGACATGCTTCTTATGATATTACTTTTAGATTAGATAAGTTTCCAATAGAAAATACTAAACAAAGAGTGAAAAAACATATAGACTGTGGTGGAGGTCCTGCTAGTAATGCTGGTTATTTATTAGCATTGTGGAATCAATCTGTATCATTCCAAGGAGTAGTAGGTAATGATTATTACGGTAATAAAATAAAAGAAGAATTTACAAGAGCAGGAGTAGATACAACCTATTTAGAATTAGTAGAAGGTTTTGATACTATGCTTAGCTTTATTCTTGCCAATTCTACTAATGCTAGTAGAACTATTCTTACAAGTCAAGATGATGTAGTGCCTAAATGTAGTTTATCCAATGATAATAAATATGATGTCATTCTAGTTGATGGTGAAGAGGAAGAGATAAGTAAAAAGATTCTTCTTAATAATAAAGAAGCTGTTAAAATAATTGATGCCGGTAGTTTTAAACCCGGAACAGTTAATTTATGCCCTTATGTAGATTATCTTGTTTGTTCTAAAAACTTTGCTTTAGACTATACTAAACTTGAATATGATGGAAGTATGGAAAGTTTAATTAAGATTCACAATAAATTGACAGATGATTTTCATAATACTGTTGTTATAACCTTAGAAGATAAAGGATGTTTTACTAAAATAGATGAAGAATATAAATTAATACCTAGTATTAAAGTAAAATCCGTTGATACAACAGGAGCAGGAGATATATTCCATGGAGCCTTTACTTACTTTATAACTCATAATTATTCCCTTTTGGATACATGTCGTCTTTCTAATATAACAGGAGCCTTATCTACTTTAAGAGTAGGTGGACGTTATTCTATTCCAAATTTAGAAGCAGTCTTAGAAAGAAGTAATTTAATTGATACTGTCTAGCTATCCGAAACTCGATTTACACGGTATGGATAGAGAATATGCAACCTTTAAGGTAAAAGAATTCATTGATGACTGCTATAAACTAAAATATGAAAAAATAGTTATAATTCATGGTATTGGAACAGGTGTACTAAAAGATGCAGTCAGGATAAACGCATGAAATTTTAAAATCATGTGTTTTTTTCTAGTAATTTAGCAA
>CAMMWS010000030.1:0-21425 GCA_946500695.1 uncultured Mycoplasmatota bacterium
ACTATATTTTCATGATGTTTTACAATTTTCTCAAATTAAGCTGTGAATAGTAACGTATTGCAACTTTTATTTTTTTATGATAGAATTTATTAGTAACTTGTTATGGCCTGTTGGTGAAGTGGTTTAACACGCGCGCCTCTCAAGCTCGTATTCACGGGTTCGAACCCCGTACAGGCTACCAGTATTGAATCTTAAAGCAACCTAAGTGGTTGTTTTTCTTATGTTTGAGAGGTACTGACATTTAAAAACAGATAAAAATAATTGAGGTTTACCACAAAAAAGCCACACTAAAAATGAAAAAGTTAATCTGTTTAGCACACGTTAGTCCCACAATAAAAAGACTAGAAAACTAGTGATTTACAGGTACTTTTTTCTTAACTTGTTCTATAGGCTCAGCTTTATTAAGTCTTTGTTGATATTTTTCAATTTTCTCCATATATAAAACACACCTATCATTATAAGTTTCAATAGGTTCAAGTGGTAAAAAAGAATTTAATCCGTTAAATACTTTTTCTTTTATCATGTCATCTCTTTTTTTAACTGCTTCATCATAATCAAAAGTTATATAGTCAACAGTAATTGTATTAGTATAGCCATTAAATACATTATATTCCGGTATGAAATCTTTATCAATACAGTCATGATAAATCCCATCTACACTTCTAGGAAACACAACATCAAAAGTTTTTTTATTAGTACCATCTTTATAATAAGATAAATGTTCTTCTACCAAATAACAGGGGGAAACTACATAACCAATCACTTCATCAAATCTGTTATAATTTACCATAGTTTCCCCTATCATCTCTAACAAAGCAAAAACTCTAGGATATTTTAATTCATCTCTCATATTACTTCCTTCTTCCTTAGCACTACTATAACACAAATATATTAAATAAGCTATGCCAATGTCCCCATAGGATCCCATGGTTTTAATTCTACTGGTTTAAGTTTTAATTCATCTAACTGTTCTTTAGATAGATACTTCTTATTGATAACTACTTGATATACATACTTTTCAAACCAAGTATCACTAGCAACGTAATAGCCTTTATTACCTACATCTTTACCCCAACTGTTTTCAAGTTTCCATTTAGTTGATTTATTATCTTCTAAATTCACTCCAGTAACTACCATAGCATGATTCATTGAACTTTCATAATTATCAAGTGCCTCTTCTTTAGTCATAAAGAAATCAGTTTTAAATGTATCATAATAATTAAAACTCATATCATCAAATACTCCATCTTTTTTATCTATTGTTTTTTTAAAATCACAACCTAACCAAACTACTTCTTTTGCTTGTAATTGTTTAATAACAAGTTTTTTTAACTCCTCAATAGGAAGATTAAGAAATATAGGTGTTTTTCCGTCTATAACATTATTTAAATATTTAACTACATAAGTTCTATTAAAATTTTTATCCTTAGTTGGTACATTAGTAATACATACATAGTTATTTATATTTATATCAGTATATTCATGATAAAATTCTAAAGGAGTTATTCCCTTAATAATGTGATATTTTTTATCTTTATCTGTATATTCAAAATCAAACTGTTTTGGTGGAACACCATAACAACAAGCTAGTATTCTATAAATATCATCTAAATATAAACTCTTTAAATATTCTAAATTTTCATTACTAGAAAGTAATCTTGCATTAAATTGCCTTAATTTTCTGTTAAGTAGATGATTCATTTCATCTGGATTAAGACTTTGATATGTATCACTCATTGCTGTTTTAGGAACAAAACCATATTTGTTAATAATATTAGAAAAGAAATCCCAAACACCACCGTCCTCAATACCTTTTGTCAATAAAAAGTATCTTTCTCTATCATCTGCATCTTTATCTTTAAGTTGGGCTAAACTTTCCATTATATAATTACATTTTTCTAATTTATCATAAAAAGATATATAACTTTGAGAAATTTCAAAATTTTCTAAATCATATTTTTTACATATAGACTCTCTTAATACATTACACCCTGCATATATAAAAGAATTATTAGCATTTTTTTGATTTACAGCCTTTAAAGTGTCAAGGTTAATAGAAAAATTAAATAATAGTTGTCCTTCTCTTTCTTTATTTCTCATAATATCTCTTATATTGTTGTTTACAAGGGCACATCTTACTGTTTTATTTTCAATACCATGTATATAGTTATTACTTATTTCTTCAAGTATTTCTCTTTTAATTTCCATATTATCACCATCCTTTAATAGTATATCTATTCTAATGGTTTTAATACGAATTTTAAGATGATAAATTTAATAGCAAAATAATTATGGCTAGAGAAAATAAAAAAGTTAGCATTTCTAAATAAACTAACTCTTTAACTTTTATAAAATTCTACTCTATTTTTAAATTCATCTATTCCGATAATTTTTAATAATTGATATAAATTAGGAGTCTTAACTCTACCTGTAAGTAAATGTCTAATCATCTCACAAACATCACCTATATGTCCTTTATATAAAGTTGAATCTTCTTTATACATTTTAACACTAGGAGCATATCCCATTTCTTCAGCTAAAACTTTAATTTGGTTATACCAATCATCTTCGCTATCAAACTCTTTATAAATATCTATATATTTATTAATAACATCATAATCGATTTTATCATCTATATCTTTATATGTTTCATTTCTATCTTTATAAAATAAATCATTGAAGATATAAACACTTTCAGTTTTGATATCTTTATATGTTGCAATATCTTTACGAGGTCTTTTACTATCACGTTCTATATTTAAGAATGAAATTAACTTATTTTTATCTTTTACCATTAAATCATAGAAATCTTCATCATACTTTTTATAATAGTTTAATGCATCATTATAAATAGTTTCAGCACTAATTCTAGAAAAGTAAGTTCTACAGATATTATTTAACTTCTCCATATCAAATAAAGTTCCACCTGTAGGCATCTTCTTAAATGAGAATTTAAAGTCTTCAATAGACTTATCTTTATTTTGTAAATACCACTCTTCAAAATTAGTATTTGCTAGCGTCGCTAGATAAAGTCTAACACCTTCTTTAGGTATACCTGCTTCTTCATAGTAACTAACTGCAAATTCTGGATCTTTTCTCTTACTAAACTTACGGATTTTACCATCTTCTTTTTTAGTAAGAGGTGCAATATGGGCATATTTACATGGTTTAAAACCTAATACTTGATTAAGTTGTAAATGTTTAGGAAAACTAGGTACCCATTCATCTCCTCTTAATACATGAGTTGTATGCATTAAATGGTCATCTATAACATGAGCGAAGTGATATGTTGGAATACCATCTTTTTTAAGTATTACTTCATCAATATCGTTTTCGGGCAAGCTAATATCACCTTTAATTAAGTCATGTAAGATTATCTCATTATGAGAATCTCCTGGTGATTTTAGACGGATAACATAACTATCTCCATTAACAAGGTGTTCTTTAACTTCATCAAGTGTTAAATCTCTATCAACAGCATAACTTCCATAAATACCAATTTTTTCTTTTCTTAACTCTTGACCACTTCTGATATCAGCGATTTCTTCTTCACTCATAAAACATGGATATGCCTTACCTTCACTAACTAGTTTTTTAGCATAAGCTTGATAGATTTCTACTCTTTCACTTTGTAAATAAGGACCGTAATTACCATCTTTACCATAACCTTCATCATAATCTATATCAAAGGCTTTAAGCCCATTAAGAATAGCATCTATCGCTCCTTCTTTTTCTCTTTTGCTATCAGTATCTTCAACTCTAAGATAGAAAATACCGCCAGTTTGTTTAGCAAGCATTGAACTAATGAAAGCTCCATATAGATTACCTACGTGCATAAAACCTGTAGGAGAAGGTCCAAATCTTGTAACGTATGCTCCATCTTTTAAATCCCTAGCAGGATACTTTGCTTCTATCTCATCAACAGTTATCTTGATATTAGGAAATAAAAGTTCCGCAAGTTCTTTATACATAGTAATCACCATTTCCTTTCGTATTTCTTAATTAACAATTTAGTTATATCAAATATACAACATTATTTTATAACATATACTCTAATTTTACAAGAAATTTTAAAATATAGGATTGTAAAATTAACTATAATATTTTTTGAAGAGTTTTATTGTTTCCTTTAAAATCCCAATGAACACCTTCTTCTTTTGTAATATGATAGTTATTATCACACCGTAAGAAGTCAACATCCATAGTAGAAACAAGGCCATCTTTATAATGTAAATGAGTAAGATAAGCGACAATTTTTCCAAGATTATACTTACTAGTAGAAGGAACTCCTAAAAAAATAATTTGTTTGTTATTTGCCCAAGAAACATCTGCTGTATAAATAAATCCATTATGTAAATGTCCTGACCATAAAACATTATATTTTTTATCTAACCATCTCTTTTCTTCACTCATATCTTGAAGTTCATATAATTTTATCTCTGGGCGTATTCCACTGACATAAAAACGATGTCCAAAATGCATGCTAATGTTAGAAAATTTAATTTGAAACCTTTCTCTAGGAATAACAAAAAAATCCGGATGATAGGTATTTAATCCTCTTAAATCATAAAGGTAAGGTTGTTCTTCTTTTTTTACATCTGGATGAAAAAAGCCGTGAATATATTCATCATGATTTCCAATATTAGTATAAGTACACATTTCCCAAGGATATGGCCTCGGATAAGAAGAAATAAAAGAATTAAGTTGTGATAACATTTCTTCTTTAGAGAAATTTTTTCCTCTTTTTCCATTAAATAAGTCTCCCATATGAAAACATTTAACTGCCCCATCTGCAATTGCAAAATCATATATGTTATCTAACATACGAAAGTCTTCAAAATTTGGATCTCCAATGTGGGTATCTGCTATAACTACAAAATGCTTATCTGAAACATTATCATCAACTGTAAAAGAATAATGATGTCTAGAGTAAGAAGAATAATGCAAATGTGGGTTTTTTATATAAGAATATACCGCACCACGATTCCAATAATCATCTCTTTGAATACATCCATCATAGATAAGTAACTTCGAAATAATGCCAAAAAAATCTTCATCATCAAACGAAAATCCCTTCGCCTGTAATAAAGATTTTAAATCATAATCTGTAATTCCATTGGGAAAATTTTGAATGGTATTACTAATTGTATCATATAAATAAAGTGTTTCTTGATAATTATTATAATTCATTTTCTTCACCAACTAGTAGTTTATTATAATGAATTTATATAAAAATACAAGAATACTTTAATAAAAATTAATTACGAACTAATTTTTTTTGCCTCGAACCTTCTTCTTTGCTTTCTTCTATATTAGAAGAATATGACTTTATAAAATCTAGTTCTGCTCTAATCATTTTGTTATCTTTACTTGCTTTACAAAGAAAAGAATCTTCACCTACAATTTCATATAAATGAATTTTATGTTGATCATCAACAAAAAATAAAGCATGCTCACTATATTCATCGCCATCATATTCTTTAACTATTTGATGAATTTTAATAGAAGCTAAATAAGCTTGATATATAATATTTTTATATTCATCTAAATCAACATTAGAGCTTAACCTTTCAATTTTTCCAAATGCACAGGAGTCGTTAAAAACATGATTATAGGAAAGTTCGATATCCGGAGGTAAATCTCTAGGAGAAATACCTTGTTCTGCATAAGTAAGAATAGGATTTTTTAATGCTAAAGCAACCGTAGTAGACTGATTATAATAATCATAAAGACCCTTTTTAGAAAAAACACTAATTGTACCAGAATACCATAAATCGCTCAAGTTGGAAACTTGAAAATCTGAAAGAATAAATGCCCTACGATGCATTTTATCTTTTTGTATTTCTACAAATTTTCTTAGCTCTTCTTCTGTAGAACTAAAACATGCAGGTACATTCACTTCAGGGAAATCGCCAATAGAAACTGGCAAACAAAATTTATAAGTACCATTTTTCATATTAACAGCACCTTTGATATCTTCAAAATCTTCAAAAGCATAAATAGGAAGAGCAAAATCACCTAAATCTTCTCTAAATATTTTGGAACTAAATAATCTTAACATAATAAGCAACACCTCTCATTTAAAATCTTTTCTTGTTAAATGTTTTTTAACAATACACTTGAATTATACAAAAACATAAAATATAATAAAAATACTTTTTATTTATGTCAGAAATAACGAATAGTTATAACTGAGGAGGGGAACATATGAATATAAATTTTGAACTATATAAAACATTTTATAGTGTTGCGAAAAACAAAAACATTACTAAAGCAGCCCATGAATTAATGATTAGTCAACCAGCAGTAAGCAAATCTATAAAAACATTAGAGGAGCAAGTAGGATGTTCTCTATTTATTAGAAACAAATATGGGGTTAGTTTAACAGAGGAAGGAGAAACTTTTTATAAAAATATAAAGCCAGCGATAGAAATGATTGAACATGCGGAGGAAACACTTCAAGAAACACTAAATCTAGACTATGGAACTCTATCAATTGGTGTAAGTAATACCCTAACAAGAAAATATCTGCTTCCATATATAAAAAGATTCCATGAACATCATCCAAAAATTAAAATTAAAATTTCTACTAGTCCTACTTTTGAATTAATTACCCAGGCAAGAAATGGTTTAATTGATTTTATAATTTTAAACTTGCCTTATGAATTGCCAACAGACTTTAAAGAAGTAAATTTAAAAGAAGTAAATGATTGTTTTATTGCAAATGATGATTGGAATGAATTAAAAGGAAAGACAGTACCCTTAGAGGAAATGAAAAAATATCCTTTGATATTGATAGCGAAAGGATCAAATACTAGAACTTTTTTAGATGATTTTTGTGAAAAAAATAATATAATACTTATGCCAGAAATGGAACTAGCAAGTCATTCTTTAGTAACATCATTTACAAAAATAGGATTAGGAATTGGATATGCTACAAAGGAATTTCTTGTAAATGATTTAAAAGAAGGTAATTTATTTGAAGTAAAGACAAAGCCTGCTATTCCATCAAGACAAATAGGAGCTGCTTATTTAAAACAAAAGCAGTTAAATAAAGCCTCATTAACTTTTTTTGAGTTATTAAATAATGTAGAAAAATAAAAGATGAATATTTTATAACATGCAAAAACCCTTAAAAAATAAGGGTTAATTTTTTATGGTTGCCCCAGTTAGATTCGAACTAACGCGTAATGCGGTCAGAGCGCACTGCCTTACCACTTGGCTATGGGGCAATAAATAACAATTAAATTCTATCACAAAAAGGTTTTGTTGACAACTTGAAAAAAAGATATTTTTATGATAATATGAATACGTAAGGAAATCTTACATATAAATAAAAATGAGGAATACCTAGTTTTGCAGTTGGGTATTTACCTCAATTTTGTGGTATAACACCCTTATACAAGATGTATAGGGCGTTTTTATTTAAAGACAATTAAAAGTACAATAACAATTAATAATGCTACTACTAGAAAATCTTTCTTGCTCATAGGCAAGTCTCCTTTCTAACCATTAGAAATGGAAAAATAAGGAGATAAACACCCATTACTAAGTATTCCAACTTTACAATATTATAAATGCATCTATAAAACAAGCGAACAAAAGCAAGTTTTTTAGATTTTTTATAATTTTATTTTAAACTAACATTTTCGTTTTACTTTTTTCTAACTCTTCAGTTAAATCCCATTTATGAACTGTTTTCTTATTAACAGTCCAATTAAGCATATTGTCAGAGTTTAACTGTTGCAAGACATCATAACTATAAAAATTTTCACCAGCGATTACAATCATTCCTAAATGAACAGTGTCTTGATTATAAATATATTTTTTTAAATCTTTAAGTTCAAAATTAACCAATACCCTAACATCACTTTTATAAATAAGACCGCTTCTTCCATAACTACTACCATTTTTAGATAAATCAACGATAGGAAAAACAACATCTTCCAAATTTTCTTTTCTACTAATACTATTTATATTAGAAGCAAGTGATCTAAATAATTCTTCTTCTTTATCATTATCAAAATAATCTATATAATCTATTTCTTCATGAGGAGGTGTTAAATCATACATTAATTTAATGTTATCAATATCTAAATAATGATTATTGCTTACCACAATATATCTCTTTTTATCAACTCTATCAAAATCATCAAGCAAAATCTCATCACAAAATAAAACTCCATTATATAAGATAAAATTTTGAGGTATACATAATTCACTTCTTAAATTTGTATATTTTATAATTCCTAGCAAAATATTTTGATAATCATCTTTAAAAATCTTCTTAAAGCTTTCTTTTAAAATCTCATCTATTTTTTTCCTAATTCCTTTATCTTTAATCATATTTTTTATTGTGATAACTTCACTTATCAAAGATACACTAAAATCTTTATTTTCAATATCTTTAACATACTTTTCTATCTTTTTTAATTCTCTGCTCATAAAATACCTCCAAAAAAATCAATGCAAAAACTACATATATTTTTGCATTGATTTCATCATTTGATTAATTTGTTTTTGATTAGGTTTTCTACCCATCTGCATCATTAAAGTTTTAATCATTTCTTCATTAATAGGTGGATTCTTCTTCATATATCTTTTAGTAACATATCTTGCTATAAAGAAACCAATAATCGCTCCTATTACTAAACCTATTAAAATCATCAATATATCGTGTAACATAATAACACTCTCCTTACAACAATATATTACCTTAAATTAGAAAATTAAACAAGAATTTTCTTACTTTCTAAAAAGAAATAATCTTGATTCTTAAAATCAACGGCAAAATAAGTATTATTAACGCTATTTAAAACATCTAAAAAGAAACAGTCGTAATAATTAGTTTTAACTAACATATAAGCTCTTTTTACTACTAAAGTACTAATTTCATCATGAGCAGGATTATTATAATAATGCGTATTCCCTTTCTTACTATAAGGTATACTCTGATGATATTTAATAAATAAATATCTATCAGTCTTATCTTTATCTATTTTCTTAGTTAATTGTCTAAATAGACTATACCCATAATTTAATTCTTCTTTTTTTAAAGTATAGATTTGTTCAAAGATATTATATAGAATACTAGGTTTATCTATATATAGATTCTTAAATTCATCTTTAAGTTCAAAAATAAAAAACTCTCTCATTATAATCACCAAATTAACTATAACAAGAAAGTTTTAAAAACTTTGTCGAATTATTTAATTATCTCTTCTATTTTTAGAGCAATTTCATCAGTAGTAAAATGGAACTTAGTATTTATATCATCCCTACTACCACTATATCCAAATCTATCTACTGTAAATAAATAATTATCATTGTATGCAAATTTATACCATGAGTAAGCAGATGATTTTTCAATAATAAATTTCTTTTTACCAATAGGAAGTAGTTCTTCTTTTTCTTCATCACTTAATAAGTTGAATCTTTCAATACTTGGCATTGATACTATTCTAAAGTCATAACCTTTTTCAAATAAAGCATTAACTACATCAAAGGCAAGATCTACTTCTTCTCCTGTTGCAATAATAACACCATCTAGCTTTCTTTCTTCTTGTTTTATAACGTATGCTCCTTTAGAAACATTTGGAACAGAAGATGTTTCTCTTATTTTAGTTTCATTACGTCCTAAGATAATACAAGCTGGTTTATTTTCTTCAAAAATAGTTTTATAAGTACCAATAACTTCATTGCTATCACTCGGTCTAAATACATCCAAATTAGGTGTTGCTCTAAGTCCTACTAATTGTTCAACTGCTTGATGAGTAGGTCCATCCTCCCCTACTGTAATTGAATCATGAGTAAAGATATAAGTAACTGGTAAATTCATAAGACAAGATAGTCTTAATGCAGGTTTTAAATAGTCACTAAAGGTTAAATAAGTAGAGACAAAAGGACGATAACCTGATAAAGCAAGACCATTTGCAATAGATGCCATAGCAAATTCTCTTACTCCAAAGAAGATATTTCTACCGTTATAATCATCACGAGAGAAGTCTCCTTTATCTGTTAAGTAAGTTAGAGTTGAACTAGATAAATCTGCCGCTCCTCCAAATATTAACTTACTAGAGTTAGCAAGAGAATTTAACACTTTACTACTCGCTTTTCTTAATGACTCAACCTTCTCTTCAGGATAAGCATAATCTAAGTTAGTAAGTTCTATTTTCTTATCACTTGATATCAATGAATCTAGCAACTCTTTAGTCTTATCATCAAGATTATTATACTTTTCATTAAAATCATTTTCTAAATTACTACATCTATCATCTATTTGTTTTTGAAAATCTTCTAATGCTTCATTAGAGATTGTAAATGGTATATCTCTAAGTCCTAATTCTGTCTTTATATTAGTAATATCTTCATCATCTAAAGGTTTACCATGAACTATATTTTTACCAGCATTACGAGAATACTTTCCTATTGTTGTCTTTACTTGAATTAAACTAGGTAAATCACTATTTTTAGCATCTTTAATCGCTTTATCAATCTCTTTAATATCATCACTAACAGTACTAACATTAAAGCCCATAGCCTTAAATCTAGCTTCTATATCATCAGTAAATGTCTTTTTAGTATCGCTATCAAGACATACGTGATTAGAGTCATATAAAAGTATTAAGTTATTAAGTTTAAGATTACCCGCAAGTGATAGTGCTTCGTAACTTACACCTTCCATTAAATCTCCATCACCACATAAACAGTATACTTTATAGTCAATTATATTATTTTTCTTATCGTTAATTAAATTCTCAGTATGTTTTTCTGCAATAGCCATACCTACAGCCATTGCCACTCCTTGACCAAGTGGTCCAGTTGTTGCATCAACTCCAGGTGTAACTCCATATTCAGGATGACCTGGGGTAATAGAATCTATTTTTCTAAAATTCTTTAAATCATCTAGTTCTATGTTAAATCCAGCCATACCAAGTGTTGCATAAAGTAAAGCTGAACCATGTCCTGCACTCATAACAAACCTATCTCTATTAAAAAAGTTAGGGTTATCTTTAGCAAATCTTAAATGATGAGCATAAACAGTATAGATGATGGAAGCAGCACCTAAAACAATACCAGGATGGCCACTATTAGCTTCATGAATCATATCAATACCAAGTCCTCTTATTTGATTAACAATCCTCTCCTCATTAATAGTATCTTCATTGCTCTTATTAAAAGCTAGCATATTATCACTCCTTAGTTAATACTATCATACCATATTTGTGAATTAAGTCAAAAAAAGTTTATTGCTGAATATAAAAATATATGCTAAAATCTAATTGTAATGCCGGTATAGTTTAGTGGTAAAACAGATCCTTGGTAAGGATCAGCGGTAAGTTCAATTCTTACTTCCGGCACCAGATTGATAGGAAACTCGAACTTTTCGAGTAGTAATAAATATTAACTAGAAGTACCGTCTAGTTTTTTTGTTATTATGAGGAAAGTGAGGCGTTTTAAATGAAGGAAGTAAAAACGTTAGAAGTTGAAAAGGAAGTTTTAAAAAGAATTGATATGATATGTAGATTTGCTTGTTGTAAGTATTCTATTAAACAAGGAAGTAATATTGCCTATGTAAGTCCACATATTATAATAATCAAAGAGAATAATTATTTAATATTTAATGGAAGTGATAAAGTTTTTATAAATGATTATGCTAAATGTATTAAATTAAAAGATATGGAAGTTCATATTAAAAACAATTTAAACTAGGCGTACAAAAAGGAAGTGAAATACTTGAGGTTAAAAGTATGGACTTTTTGTGCTTTTAATCTCTTTCAAAAAATAATAGAAAGAGAGATGAATTTATGAACGATGAAAAGAAAATTGCAGATATTTATATTAGAGTTAGTACACTCGATCAAGCAAGAGAAGGTTTTAGTTTACCTGAACAAAAAGAAAAACTAATTGAATTTTGTAAATCTAAAGGATATGAAATTCATGAAATATATGCTGATGAAGGGATAAGCGGTAAAGATGATAAAAGACCAGCATATCAACAAATGATTAATGATATTAAAAACGGTACAGTTAATGTCATAGTAGCTTTAAAGTTAGATAGATTAACTAGAAGTGTTTATGATGTAGAAAAACTAATGAAAATATTAGAGAAGTATGGTTGCGATTTAGATTGTAAAGATGATGATTCTAATACATTAACTTCTAATGGAAGAATGTATATAAGATTAACGACTGCATTTAGTCAAAATGAAATAGAAAGATGTTCAGAAAGAACTAAATTTGGTATGGTTGGAGCCATCAAAGCAGGACACATTCCAAATAGAACTCCAATAGGTTTTAAAAGAGATAATAAAAAATTAGTTCCTGATGAATTAATAAAAGATATTGTAATTAGAATGTATGACTTATATTTAGAAGGTAAAAGTTATCAAGGTATTGCTAATATTTACAATAAAGAAGAAGTTTTAGGAAGAACAAATTGGTTAGATTCTACTATTCAAAAGATAATGACTAACGAACTTTATAAAGGAGATTTTGTTCATGAAAAAAGAACTAAGCATCCTCAGTATTATGAAGATGTTGTTGAGCCAATAGTATCAAAAGAAAAATGGAATGCTTGTCAGTATCAAACACAAAGAAATGCTAGACACTATGAAAGAACTGCAACTTACCTTTTTACTAATAAATTAAAATGTTCAGTATGTGGCAATTTCTTAGGTGGTAAAGCTACTACCAAAAGAAAAAGTGGTAAGAAATATTATTACTATAAATGCGAAAAATGTAGAACTAACTACAAAGAAGATACTATAAGAGATGGTTTACTATTTCAACTATATGACTTAATAAGAAAAGATAATTTGATT
Organism: uncultured Mycoplasmatota bacterium; assembly: GCA_946500695.1. GTDB lineage: Bacteria > Bacillota_I > Bacilli_A > RF39 > UBA660 > Onthousia. The sequence continues at coordinate 12,825 of CAMMWS010000030.1, forward strand.
AATAAATATTACACACCATTTATAAAACACAAACAAGAAGATAATACTAAAGATTATAGAAAGGAACTAAAAGAACTAGAAAAACAAGAAGAAAGAATTAAATATGCTTATCTAAATGGTGTTGTTAAAATGAATGAGTTCGATAACGAATTAAAAAGTATTAGATATAAAATCGATAACATTAATAACAAGATTAAAGAAATAAAACAACGTGAAAACTTTAACTTTACTACTAATGATTTATTAATTTTAGAAGATACAGAAACAATTGATACTTTTGTTAATCCCGATATATTTTTAACTAATATTTTAAATTTAATTAATGCTTCAAGAGAAGAAATGAAAAGAATAATTGGTACTTATATTGATAATATTGAAGTTAATAAAATTGGAGATAAAATAGAACTTTTAAATATTGAATATAGAAAAATTTTTCTAACTGATTTAGTAAATTACCATAATAATTATGGCGTTCCTTATAACTATAATATATTTAGTGATGAAAAAGGTTTTAAAATGCCAATGAATCACGAAGGTAAAACTAGTTTAGAAGCAAAAGAATATTTTAATAAATTACAAGATATTGTTTCAAAAAATAGTTTAAAACTAAATTATTATGAAACTGAAGCAGATAGTAAATTAGAAGATATTAGTTTTGAACCTAATGGAGATTATGAACAAGTATTAAGATTAATAGTTTTATCAGATACTAAAAATTATAATGATAAAACTTTAAGATTAGGAGTTATTACTCTAGATTTAGAAAGTGCATTATATTCTCGTTTAAACAGAAAAGACCAACCAAATGAGTTATGCAATATTTAGATGTCAAAGTATTAATACATTAGCAGATTTATCCCATATTGGTAGTCATAATAAACGAGAAAAAGAATCTTATAAATCTAATCCTGATATAAGAAAAGAAGACAGTATTAACAATATAGAATTAGTAAAATGTAATAACAAATATAGAGAAAAATTTTATGAAATAACTAAAGAGTATCAAAAAGAACACGAAGAAAAAATGAAAAATATTAGACAAGATAGATATAAAACTTTTGATCAGATGGTAGATGATTCTAAAAGTTGTGTAGCAGATGAAATGATATTTACAAGTGGTCCAGAATTCTTTAAAGATATGTCAAAAGAAGAAATATTAAGATGGGCTAATGGATGTATGGAGTTTGTTTATAAAGATTTAGGTTATACCAAAGAACAAGTAATACAATCAGTATTACACTTAGATGAAAAAACACCACACATTCATTGTGTAGTAGTTCCTCTTGTTAAAAAGTTTGATAAAAGAGTTAATAAAGAAAGATATTCCATTTCTAAAAGAGATTATATAAAAGATAAAAATTATTTAAGTATATTACAAGATAAAAATTGTTTTAGATTAAATAATTTAGGTTTTAAATTGGAGCGTGGAGAAAAAGGCACTAAAATCAAAAATCTTTCTTTAGGGCAATTAAAAGGTATAACTAGACAATATGAAAGACTTGCAAATAAAAGTATAAAGAATATTGAAAGTCAGCATCTAAAAATTATTAATATGTTAAAATTTTCAAAAAAGAAAGCTTTTTCAGATTCTGTTATTATAGATGGTGAATCATATCATATTTTACTAAAATATTTAGATTTATATACTAAAGAAATTCAAAATCAAGTAATATATCAAAACTTTTTCAATGACTTAGATGATTATATTTTTAATTATAAAGAGTTAGAAAAAGAATATAATTATTCACAAAAAGTAATAGATAATTTAGAAGAAGAATGTGAAAGGTTAGACAAAAATAATAATAACTTAATTGATTTTATTAAGTATATATTAGAAATGTTAAAAGACTTTTTTAGAAGAATTCTACTTTCTAAAAATGAAGTTGATAAAGATAAAACTATAAACATTTTAAAAGAATGTTATGAAAAAGATTTATATAATTCTTATGATTTAATAGATATTTCTAAAGATACTGATAAAGAAATAGAAGTTAATGATTTTATAAAAGATGAAATATTAGAAAAAGAATACGACTACTTTGACTAGTCGTATTCTTTGTTTATACTAAATTTTTGATAATTTAGAAATATACTAAATTTTTGATAATTTAGAAAAACACACTTGCAAATTGACATAATCAATTAGCTTGTGTTTAAAAGGACTTGTCCTTTTAAATCCTAAATCTTATTATAATTAATATTTTTTTATCTTTTTGGACTCCTGTTATTATCTTGTTGACCATAACCAAATTGTTCTAATACTTCTGATAAATAATTTCCATATCTTTCTTTGATATATGCAACAAATTTTTCTTGTTGTGCTGTAAGAACTTGTTGGATCATATCTTTATCGTTAATATTAAACTTTGGTGTAATGCAATCGAAATATGCTTTTTCTAGTTCAGCATAACGAGCATAATCTTTGTGTGATGTATCAATCATCATTCTATCCCAATATGCTTTATCAGCTTGTTCAACAGCTTCCATTGAAGCGTGTTCACCACCATCAATACTTTTAAATACAATACCTTTTCCAAAATCAGTTCGAGGATCTATTTTGGGTTCTAGTCCTTTACCGAAATCAGTTCGAGGATCAATAGGTGTTTGATACATATAGTCATCATTTTTCTTAATTGGTTGATTTAAATAATCATTATTATTATTCATTAATATTCCTCCTTTCTTATCGATATTATAACATAAAAATCTATTTTTTAGCATTTAGCTATATGATTTTTTATTAAATATATGATATACTATGATTAGTTAATAGTTATTACTAACCATTTCTTTTGTTCTGAAAGTTGTTGTACTTCTTCCCTTAGGGCACCATTATTTTTTGAAAGCATTATAAATCAATAGATTTATTTATCATAATTCTCTTTTTTACTCCATTTTTCGCCATTTTCGTACATTTTGGAATAATTTTATAAATACTAAAAAGTCTAGAAAAAACTATTTTCTAGACTTTTTTATTAAAAATAATGTTATAATAAATAACTAAGGAGGGAAATATTTATGACAAATGAAAAACACGAACTAACAACAGATGATTTAATAGTTGAATATATGATCTACAAGGTTAAAAATGGCTATGAACCACGCTTTTTCGTATCAGAATTTATAGATTTTCTAACATTCTTTGAAAGCAAAATGGAAGTTAAAGATACGCTACACGATGGCAAAGAATTATTTCAAAGATTTTTTGAAAGGAAAAGCGAAAGAGATTGGACTATAACTAAAAGTTTTAAAACAGGAGAAAAAGAAACAATACCACACATGGATATACAATATAATAAAGATAAAGATGATTATTTAATTAGCGCTAATTATCATTTAAGTAGTTATGATCAAAGCATTATAAATACATATTTCATGCCTACAGACTGGTCAGGTAATGGTAAACCAAAAGAAATAAGAAACATAATTGGTGAATACTTAAAAGACAAGCCAAAAAGAAAAATAGATGAGAAAGAACAAATTGATGAAAAAGAATTAACAACCGGGAAACATATCGCTGCTGAAATCATTACTAACATTTGGGAAGATTATATAGATAATCAAATAGAAAATCAAAGTTGGCCTAGGCAATGTAAAGACATAAATAAATTTTTATTTAAAATAGATTTAGCAGAAATTATTGACACAAAATCTATAAAAAATGAATTACTAGAATTATATCAAGTATTATCTAAAAGAATTGCTAGACTATACCACCAAGACAAAAATTTAAAAATTAGTTCCTATGGAAATATATATTTAGCAAGAGCAAACTACGAACTATTAATTTCAGGATACGAAAAAATAATTAGCACATCATTTGCTAAATATAAAAAATCACTAAAAATAGATCTATCAGATTCAACTTTTCAAGAGACTCATGAAGTTCCTGGAGTATATGACTGGGATGATGATATTGATGAAGAAACAAGAACTACAGTTATTGGAAATAATCAAGCTAAAAAGCTAGTTAAAGTTCTAGATGAACAAGCAAAAAAATATTAATTAAAACAAATAAGAAGCAAAATACTAATGCTTCTTATTTTATTATTGATAAATTCAATCAAAAAATTTCTCACCTTTTAAACTATTTCATAATGAATATTTTTACTTAACCGATTAACCTTTACAGCATCTTTATCACCTTGTCTACTAAGAATCTCATCCATAATTTCTTTTTCTTTATCACTAAATAGATAATCCATTTGCCCTATTTCATCTAAACCAAGAGCCTCTACTTTTTTCTTTACAATTTCTTTAAAATCCAATTGATCCAAGTATTGAAGTAAATTCTTATTTACTAACAAAGCTTGTTTTAATGGCCACTCATAATCTTTTATAGGACTAACATTTGCATCAAGAGTAATCCCTTTCTTAAAAGTAAAAAAGCCAACTTCACTTACCACACATTTAGAAAAAATAGGCGAAAATTCACTTTCTTCAAATTCAAATATATCTCTTTTATCAATAGATAACTTACCTAAAATATATGTAAAAAGAAGTGAATCCACTCTATCAAAGCCAAGCATTAACAACGACGATACCAAAACCTCTGTATTTATTTTTTCCATAAAACACCGTTCCTTTCAATTATCTTAATTATAACATACTTATACAATCTTTACCTCTATATTTATTATAGACAAAATATTTAAAAAAACTGCATAATTATAAAAATACTGGATACTATAATAATGTACATATAATAATTATGTACTAACACCAGGAAGTCTTACTTACTGGTCTATACAAAAGAGCTTTATGCTCTTTTCTTTTTCCAAAAATTACCCTTAAAATTAGACAAATTTCTTGCATATTTTCTATTAAGATAACAAAGACTAATAGTGGAAAGGAGGAAAATAATGAAAAAAATCAGTAAGATTCTATTACTATTTGTTTTAACAATTACCTTAAGTACTACAATAAACGTTAATGCTGCAACTAGTAAGACTGTTAATAGTCAAGCTGAATTAAAAGAAGCTTTAAATGATAGTAATATATCAACCATTATTCTTGGTAGTGATATAGAAACAACTGAGAAGATTAATATAATGAGAGATGTTACTATTGATGGTAATAATAAAACAATTAAGTATGTAGGAAAGTTTGGCTCTAGCAGTAGTAGTGATAATACTGTATGGGGAGGAATTTATGTATTACAGATTTATAAGAGTAATGTAACTTTAAAAAATATTAAATTAACTGGTGGTAATGCAGGACTTCTTATAAATGGTGGCCATGCTACATTTGTAGGAAAAATAGATGTATCTGGTAATGGCTTTGGTGGTATTGAACTTGGTAAAGGTAGTGGAGTTACAGAAGCTCCTAAACTAACTTTAAGTGATGATGCAGAAATTATTAATACAACCGAAAGTGCTGATAAACCAACTCTATGGGTTCCAGATGATACAACAGGAGCAGTTATAGAAATTGGTAATACTGAATTTGAATTAAATGTGGGAGAAGAACTAACACTTGATGAAATAAATGAACTAGAAGAATCCATTGAAAACCCTGAAACAAGTGACTCATTATTATTAAATATCTTCTTTTTATCTATCTTCGTTATTTTATCAAGTTATGCTTTTAATAAGATCCTAAACAAAGAATAAGAGAAACTATCTAGTTTCTTCTTTTTTTAATAGTTTAGCATGAACAACTATTCTCTTACCAAAATTATCTTTACAAGTAGATAAAGTTAATATTTTATCATTAGTACTAACATCAGTACCAAAATTAAAAATACTTCTTTTCATAATCGTTTCTAAAAAACTCTTAAAATATTTACTATTACTAAAATAAGTTTTTATATAATAACTTTCTTTCTCTATAGTATAGACACTAAATATCTTAAAAATCATATTATTATTAGGAGTAGTTACCCTTATATAATAATTACTCTCATCATTAAGCCAAGCATCTTCTAACAGATTATCTAAACTACCAAACATCGTATTATCCAATCTCCCATGGCCATAGATGATATTATTTTTAGATAAATTATCCAAATCATTTCGATAATCTAAAAAGATAGAACCATTGCTACTATTCTCCTTATCAAAAGAATGATTTAAATAATAAGAATTATCACCTCCTTTTACAATAGGATAACTAATATCAGTATTAGCTATTTCTATATATCCAACTACATCATTATTAATACTTTCTAGTTTTTTAAAATCAACTTCTAAAAAATCAGAATCAATATTTACAATCTCTTCCTTTAATTTTTCTTTAAAATCTAAATCTTTTCTATAATCATAAATATATTTCGTAATATTATATATTATTAAACTTATAATAATTCCTAATACTAACAAAATAATATTCCTTTTCTTTATATTTTTTAACATAAATCATCACCATTTTTAGTATTATCAAAACATGTCATATTATGTAAATTCTTAAACTTTTTACCATATATCTTTTCTAAAAATAATTTTTAAGATATAATCTAATTATAATATAATATTGGTAAGGAGTGAATTTATGAATAAGAAAAAAGTAATCGCTACTATCCTAATCATTGTTGCAATAGGATTATTAGTAGCAGGTGGTATTATACTATACCAAAATTATTCCAATAAGAATAGAATAGTTACATCATTCAACGAGCTAAAAACAGCTTTAGAAGAAACATTCAACTTAAGTAGTACAGAAGCAGAAAATAGCTCTATTAAACAAACAGTTACAGGTACTATGACTCTTAATATTAATCCCCTACTAGGAAGTAGTACTGACGGAAGTGATGTTATTATTGGCAATCTAAATAACAGTGCTTTCAATTATGAATACCGTCTTGATACCGAGGAAAAAAAGATGTATTTAAATGGTTCATTACTATTAAATGCAAGTGAAATAATGGGAATTAATTTCTATCAAGCCGACGACATCAGTTATATATTTTTAAGAAATATATTTGATAGGTACATAATGATTGAAGATAATGACATTTTTAGTTATTTAGATAATAATAATTTAACTACTGATGATATTAATTATATCTATGATAAAATAACTGAAAGCCTTGGAAATAATATTACTAAAGAAGATATAATTGTAAGCAATGAAGATGGCACTAAAAAAATAAGTTTAAAGCTTAGTCAAGAAAGACTTAATGAAATTAGTAATGCTATTGTAGAAGATTTAAAGAAAGATGAAAAAACACAAGAAATAATTGGTAATACTTTAAATAATCTTGAAGCAGCGAGTTCTAATGAAACTGATACAACTACTAATTCCGAAAGTTCTATAAGTTATAGTATCTACCTTGAGAAAAATGATATTGTAACTTATGAATTTACAGTAGATGATGGAACTGATAATTATAGTATTATCTTTAATACAGGCAATGAAAAAAGTATTGCAATAGAAGAAAATGGTACTGAAACATTAAAAGGAGTAATCACAAATAATGATAATAGTACAACTGTAGAATTAAGTAGTAATAATGCTACTCTTGGAACTATTACTATTTCTGATAATAATTTCAGTCTAAATATTATCGATGAAAGCACAGGAGCAGCTTTAACTGCCACCTTAACTAGTAGTACTGAAAACAATGTTATAACAACAACATTTAATATGGGAATGACTAGTAGTGGTATTAATTTAGATATTATATCTTTAACAGATGTCAAAACAATAACAGAAAATACAGCAGATTTTTCTAATATTAATACTACTAATAATATTGATGTTAACAGTCTAACAGAAACAGATATTACCACTATAGAAAATAACTTAATGACTATTCTATATAACTTTATGGGAATAACAATTTAAAAAGAAGCACTTGCTTCTTTTTATTTGACTTTATAAGAATAAAAATATGATTTAAAATTCTTAATACCTTTATATTCATCACTATGCCAAACGCCGCTAAAAGTAAAACCATTCTTTAAATAAAATTTTTGACCACGCTTATTAGTGCTCATTGAATACAAATAAATATAATCAATATTATTATCTTTAGCATATTTTTTAATATAATCAAATAAAATTGTTCCTATTCCTTTATCTTGATACTCTCCTCTTAAAGCCACTTGTGATATTTTAATATTATTACTAGATACAATAATATTAAAATCACTTCCTGGATCGCTATGAATCTTTTCTTTAGATATAGAAGCATATCCAACTACTCTATCATTTACAAAAACTAATACTACTTTTAAAGCTTTAGTTAAATAATCATCATCAATTAAGTAACCATTAGGATAAGCATTTTCTAGATGAATTCTATCAATAGAATCCTTATATTCTTTAAAATCCTCTTTATTTATAATTTCAATTTTCATAATTACCTCTTATATGGTGTTCACGACAGGAATTGAACCTGTGACCTCTTCCTTCGGAGGGAAACGCTCTATCCTACTGAGCTACGTGAACATAAACTAATTATAGCATTGCTACTCTCATTTTACAATGCGAACATGTAATCTAACTTTTATTGATTTTTTAATATTAATATATTATAATATGTAGCAAATGAAGAAAGGACTTTTAATCTGAAAAATAAAACTAAATTTATTTTAGGAAAAAACCTAAAAAAGGGCAGACTTCCCCTTACCCCAAGTTAAGTCGAAAATTTAACTATCA
>CAMMWS010000031.1:0-19267 GCA_946500695.1 uncultured Mycoplasmatota bacterium
AATATGCAGTTTTTATAATCTTTGCTTAGATACTTAGTTTCGCAAGAAGTCTATTCATGTATAGCATTAAACCCGTATCTTTCATAGTACGGGTTTTCGTAAATATATTATTCACTTATACACTTGTTTTTAATAATAGATTATCATAGCAGAAAAACAATATATCTGTTCCTCTCCACTGGGAAAAGAACTAACAGCATACTTAATGTCTACAACTTCTCCATCTAAATCTCCTAAAAACTCATTCATTGCTTTTTGTAAATCACTCTCATCTTCATAGTCGAATATCTTTACTTTCATATAGTCACAGCCTTTCTACTATATTTTAAAACACTTTTTCCACAAAAATTGTGGAAAAAAGAAAAGAGAATTATCTTTTTCCTCTTTGCTTGTTTAAAACTATTTAACTACTATATTTACTATTTTACCTTTAATAACTATTATCTTAACTATTTCTTTATCTTCAGTGAATCTCTTTACATTATCTTCTTTTAAAGCTTTTTCTTTAACTACTTCTTCACTATCATCAATATTTATTGTGATAGTAGCACGTACTTTACCATTTACTTGAACTGCTATTTCTTTTTCTGTTTCTACTAGATATTTTTCATCATACATTGGATAATTTTCATTATGTATAGAATATTTATTTCCAATAGAAGCCCATAACTCTTCTGTTATATGAGGAGCGAATGGCGCAAGCATTAAAAGAAGTTGTTCAATATAGTATCTTGGAATACCACTCTTTTCATATTTTACTAAGATATTTGTATATTCCATTATTTTAGCCATAGATGTATTAAATTGAAATTTATCTAAGTCTTCTCTTATTACTTTTAGAGAATTATGTAATACTTTATCTATATCAAGTATTCTTTCATCACTTTCTTTAATAGCATTAGTAAGACGCTCTACTTTGCGATAGAATTTATTGATAGCAACTATACCATCATCAGTCCAAGGTCCACCATCTATATAGTTAAATCCAAACATTAAATATCCTCTTAGGACATCTGCACCATATTCTTCTACTAATGGATCAGGTGCTACGGTATTACCTTTAGATTTAGACATTTTTTCACCATCTGGTCCTAATATTGTACCTTGATGTACTAATGATAAGAATGGTTCATCAAAGTTTAGATATCCCATATCTCTTAAAGCTTTAGTAAAGAATCTTGCATATAGTAAGTGCATACAAGCGTGTTCCACTCCACCTATATATTTATCAACAGGTAATATTTTATTAATTAGTTCCTTATTAAATGGTTCTTTATCATTATGAGCATCTGGATATCTTAAATAATACCAACTAGAGCAGACAAATGTATCTAGGGTATCTGCTTCCCTTACCGCTTTCTTACCACATTTTGGACAAGTGCAATTCATAAACTCATTACATTTTTTAAGTGGACTTTCACCATCTGGAGTAAATTCTACATCCATTGGTAATTTTACTGGTAAATCTTTTTCAGGAACTGGTACTATTCCACAGTCTTCACAGTAAATAATAGGAATAGGAGCACCCCAATATCTTTGACGAGATACTAACCAATCTCTTAATTTATATGTTGTAGTTTTCTTTCCATAGCCTTTTTCTTCTAAATAAGCATTCATTTTATTTAGAGCATCTTCTTTATTTAAACCATTTAAAAAGTCAGAATTAATATGAAGTCCATCACCAACAAAAGCTTCTTTAGATAAGTCTCCACCTTCAAGAACTGGTATTATTTCTAAATTAAATTTTTTAGCAAATTCATAGTCTCTTTCATCGTGAGCAGGAACGGCCATAATAGCTCCTGTTCCATAAGTTGATAAGACATAGTCACTAATCCAAATTGGTATTTTTTTACCATTTACAGGATTAATTGCATAAGCACCTGTAAAGACTCCTGTCTTTTCTTTAGTAGTACTTGTTCTTTCAATATCACTTTGTTTACTAGCTTCTTCTTTATATTTATCAACAGCTTCTTTTTGTTCTTTAGTAGTTATCTTGTCAACTAATGGTAATTCAGGTGCTAAAACACAGTAAGTTGCTCCAAATAAAGTATCAGATCTAGTTGTAAATACTGTAAACTTTTCATTAGTACCGTCAACTTTAAAGTCAACATAAGCTCCTACACTTTTACCTATCCAATTACGTTGAAGGTTTTTAGTTCTATCAGGCCAATCTAATTTATCTAAGTCATTTAGTAGTTCTTCAGCATAATCAGTAATTTTAAAGAACCATTGACTCATATTCTTTCTAATAACAGTACTTCCACATCTTTCACAGTTTCCTGCTATTACTTGTTCATTAGCTAAGACAGTATTACAAGATGGACAGAAGTTAACAGGGGCTTCTTTCTTATAAGCTAGTCCTTTTTCATATAGTTTTAAAAACATCCACTGTGTCCATTTATAGTAATCTTCTTTACAAGTTTTAATTTCATAGTCCCAATCCCAAGAACCACCTATTCTTCTTAATTGTTTTTCCATAGTTTCAATATTTTTATCTGTACTAATAGCAGGATGTATTCCTGTTTTTATAGCATAGTTTTCTGCAGGTAGTCCAAAGGCATCAAATCCCATTGGATGAAATAAATTATAACCATCCATCTTTTTAAATCTAGCCCAAGTATCAGCGACACTATAGTTATACCAATGTCCTAAATGTAGTTTAGCACCACTAGGATAACTAAACATCTCTAGACAATAAAGTTTCTTTTTATCACTTTTATTATCAAATTTATATAGTTTATCTTCTTCCCATTTCTTTTCCCATTTTTCTTCTATTTCATTAAAATTAAGCATTCTTACAACATCCTTTCTTTTTATATATTCTTCCTACTATATCATAACTTACAATTATTAAAAGCATTATTAAGACAAAGCCTACCAATAATTGTAAGTAAAAACTATCTAATAATGAGACTATTGTTACTACTAGTGAAATATCAAAGGCACTAACTGCACTTATTACATTTAATAGTCTTTTATAGTTTAATTTATCTAAATTAAGATTATATTTTCCTATCAGGTAATTAACTTCAGCAGGTTTCTTTCTTCTTTTATTTTTCTTAGCTTTTCTAACTAAAAATAATTCATAAATTATAAAAATGAGTAAGAAAGTCATAACAAACAATATTAATTCTTCTAACATAATAATTCCTCCTAACAAAAATAGATTCCTATTGACAAGAACGAGTTAAACCCGTGGTACCATCTTGCTTCATAGAAATCTATGCACTATAAAGTTATATCGGACTTATCCGTAAATGCTTATGGTTATCAAGTTCAAAAAGCTATTTTGTTTGTTTTCACCAACCACAAACTCTCTATTAAAATAGTTCTTTTTTACTACTACAACCACATTTAAAAATCTAGTATTATTATACGAAATATTAAAGCTTAATGCAACTGTTTTTTACTAATACTATATGTCTTTGCTCTATAAACTCTATCTGAATGAACATTTGGGTTACATATTGGAAGTTTATCTTGTTTTGAAACATGACAAAGACTAGAAGACTTTCTATTAAAGGTAGGGAACATTGTAATTATTTTATTAGCATTGGGAATAGTTGCAACTCTAAAAAAGCTTACATTTTCTCCATTAGTATTAATTTTACCTATATTTCTAAAATAAAATATGTAAGTATCTGAAAAGTCCCAATTAACTTTTATTTCTCTTTTTTCAAATTCTATATTTCTAGTAGCTACTAAGAATAGTTCTTCTAAGTCATAATAATTAAAGAATATAGAGCCAAGCTTTATACTAAGTCTATTATTCGGACTAGTATGTCTTTTCTGAATATGTTCTATAGTTTTTTTATAATCATAATGCAAATATTGTTCTTCTTTATAATTTAAATTAGATGGAGTTTCTATTTTCTTACGCACAAAGGTTTTTAGAAATATTTGGAGCCTTCTTAAAAAGTATTTAGCATCTAGTATTTGAGTTCTTGTTATTACATCTTGAAAGTTTCTATTTTTATTTTTATTCCATAAATTGTAAAGTTTATCATATTTTTGTAATTTAATATAGACTTCAGCAAGTGATTTAAAAACACAAAAATAGTTAGAATCTTGGCCCTTTAAAATTTCTAAAGCTTCATTTAATTCTCCTCTTCCAGTATATATATTAGCAAGGATACTAGAAACTTCAGGATCATTATTAAAATCAAGATAGCCTTTAAGCAATACTTCAGCTTTTCTTATATCTTCATTTTCAATACTTTCTTTTACTTCATCTAAAATTGTCATTTTTATATTATGTTCCATAGCTCTTCTCCGTTTTAATCATTGTAGTACAGAACGAGAGAATGAGCAAGAGGAAATTATAGGCAAATAATGACACTATTTTGATTTTTTAATCTTTTTCTTTGCTAATTGATAAGTAATTCCACCCAATAAGTAACCACAATAATATCCAAAAGCTGTACTATAAATCCAAAAAATAGTGTATGCTATATTAGTTTTTCTACTTTCTCTTACCTTTATTACACTATCATAATTGACAGTTTTAACATTTATTTCTTCTAGAATATTTTCATAACTTGCAGGTAATTCACTAGCTTCTATTTGATAATCATCATGATTATCATAGTTACTAATTGATAATAGAGCATTTCCATTATCAAATTGATTTTGTTTTGTAGTTATTTCTTCATAGGTTAGGCTACCATTTGTAAAACCATATAAATCTACATCATAATTACCTTTTGATGGTGTATAGCTTTTTACTTCTAATTCATTCATTTCTTCTATTTCATTAGCTGTTAAAAACTCTGGAGTTGGGTTTAGCCTAGTCAAGCCATCTATTGTTCTAATAGTTGTATCTGTGGTTACCTCATAAGTATTGATATAATCTCTTATAAACGGTTTCCTATCACTGAAAGCAAAAACTGCTCCTCCTACTATTAAGCCTCCTGTGACAGCTCCTATTGTTAAACTTCTAACATATTTACTTTTCTCTTTCATACTACTTCCTCCTCAAGATACTTTTTATTATATCATATTTCTTTATAACCTTAACAAAAAAGAGACATTATTTTGTCTCTTCTTTAGTTTCTTCATCTACTAAGGTAATGATTGCAAGTAATGCTCCATCACCACGACGCTCATTAAGTTTTAAAATCCTAGTATATCCACCATTACGGTTAGCATATTTAGGAGCTAGTTCATTAAATACTTTATTTACAACAGCTTTATCATTGTGTACAAAAGCTAGGGCTCTACGACGACTACCAAGATCTCCCTCCTTACCATAAGTAATCATTTTATCAACAGCTTTTCTAACTTCTTTAGCTCTTGTTTCAGTAGTTGTAATTTGTCCATTCATAATTACTTGTTTTGTAAGAGTTGCTAACATACTTCTTCTGTGTTTATTATCAACGCCTAATTTTCTATATGCCATAATTTACCTCCTTAATCATCATCTCTTAGGTCAAGCCCTAATTCTTTAATCTTATCTAATACCTCTTTTAATGATTTCTTTCCTAAGTTACGGATTTTCATCATATCATTTTCACTTTTGTTAACTAAGTCTTGTAATGTATGAACACCTGCTCTTTTTAGACAGTTATATGCTCTTACTGAGAAGTCTAAATCTTCAATAGAAGTTTCTAAAGCCTTAGTCTTAGGGTCTTCAGTCTTTTCAATCATCATACCACTTACATTAGAAATGTCACTTAATTCAGTAACTAATTTAAAATGTTCAATTAAAATCTGCGCAGCTAGGGCGATAGATCCTTCTGGTTTAATAGATCCATTTGTCCAAACTTCCATTACTAATTTGTCATAACTTTCATCTTGTCCAACTCTAGCGCTTTCTACTTCATATGATACTCTTTCAATTGGAGAATAGATTGCATCCATGGCGATGAAACCATTTTTCTTATCATCTTCTCTTAAATTAGAATCTTCACTCTTAACATAACCACGACCATTAGTAACGATCATTTGCATGTTAAGGCTTCCTCCTTTAGCAAGAGTAGCGATGACATGATCTTTGTTGATTATTTCAATATCAGCATCAGTTTCAATATCGCCTGCTGTTACTACTCCTTCTCCTTCTTTTTTAAGAGTAATAATCTTAGTATCTTCTGTATGTTTTTTAACAACTACACCTTTTAAATTAAGGATAATTGTAGTTACGTCTTCAATAACTCCATCCATAGTTTGGAATTCATGTAGTACGCCATCAATCTTAACAGCACTAATAGCACTACCAGGTAATGATGATAACATTACTCTTCTTAAAGCATTTCCTAAAGTTGTACCAAAACCTCTTTCTAATGGTTCTAGTTCAAATTTTCCATAGAAATTATTTTCTACATAATCAGTAATTTTATAAACTGGTTTTTCAAATTCTATCAATTTATTAACCTCCCTTTTATTATCCACGAGGACGCTTTGGTGGACGACATCCGTTGTGTGGAATTGGTGTAACATCTGTAATTCCTGTTACTTCAAGACCTGCTGTTTGAAGTGATCTAATTGCTGTTTCTCTTCCTGGTCCTAATCCTTTAACAAATACTTCTACTTTACGCATTCCCATATCATATGCTGCTTTACCAGCTTGTTCTGAAGCCATACCTGCTGCGAATGGTGTTGATTTTTTACTTCCTTTAAAACCTAAAGCGCCAGCTGAAGCCCAACTTACAGTATTACCTTCTTTGTCTGTAATAGTAATAATTGTATTATTAAAAGTTGCACCAATATGTACTACACCTTCAGGTATATTCTTTTTAACTTTTCTTTTTCTTGTTTTATAAGCCATAATAACCTCCTAACTATTTCTTCTTGTTAGCTACTACTTTTCCTCTACCCTTACGAGTACGAGCGTTTCTATTAGTTCTTTGACCTCTTACAGGTAAACCTCTTTTATGACGAGTTCCCTCATATGAATTAATTTCCATTTTAGTTTTAATATTCATACTAACTTCACGACGTAGATCACCTTCAGTTGGATGTTTATTAATTTCATCTCTTAAGGCAATTAATTCATCTTGTGTTAAGTCTCCTGCTTTTTTAGTTGGGTCTACTTTAGCATTTTTACATATTTTCTTTGCTAAACTTCTACCAATTCCATAGATATATGTAAGTGAAATACATATATGTTTGTCATTTGGAATATCTACACCTTTAATACGTGCCATAACTTCTCCTCCTTATTAACCTTGTACTTGTTTGTGTTTTGGATTTTCACAGATTACTCTGATTTTACCTTTTCTTCTTACTATTTTGCATTTTGGGCAAATTTTCTTAACACTTGCTCTTACTTTCATTTTTATCCCTCCTATTATTTACGATAGGTAATACGCCCACGTGTTAAATCATAAGGTGATAGTTCTAACATAACGGTATCCCCCGGTAAGATGCGAATGTAGTTCATTCGTATTTTACCAGAAACGTGAGCTTCTACGATATGTCCATTTTCTAGTTTTACTTTGAACTTACCACCTGGTATAATTTCTAGAACTTTACCTTCAACTTCAATAACATCATCTTTAGCCATAGCCATCACTCTCCTGTTAAAATCTCTACTCCATCATTAGTAATCGCAATTGTGTGTTCAAAATGTGCTGATAATGAGGAGTCCATAGTAACAACAGTCCAATCATTATCTTCTACATAAATGTCTGGACTACCTAAAGTTAACATTGGTTCAATGGCAATAACCATGCCATCTCTAATTTTAGGCCCTGTTCCTTTAGTACCATAGTTTGGAACATCAGGTGATTCATGAACACTAGTTCCAACACCATGTCCTACTAATTCTTTAACGACACCTAAGTTATGTTCTTTAGCATATTTTTCAATAGCATAACCGATGTCTCCAATTCTATTACCAACTTTTGCTTGTTTAATGCCTTCATATAAAGCTTTCTCTGTATGTTCTAATAGGTATTTAGCATCATCACTAACATTACCTACAGTATAAGTCCAAGCTGAATCGCCATGATAGCCTTTATAACAAGCTCCTATATCTATAGATATTATATCACCATCTTGCAAAACTCTTTCACTTGGAAAGCCATGAACAACTTCATCATTAATGCTTATACAAAGTGTTGAAGGAAAACCTTCATAGCCTTTGAATGATGGTGTTGCACCTTTACTTCTTATGAATTCTTCAGCTTTTTGATCTAATTCTTTTGTTTTTATACCAGCTTTAATAAAGGGGCGTAAATACTGATGGGTAAGATAGACAATATGTCCAGCTTCTTTTAATAATTCTATTTCTCGTTTACTTTTTAAAGTAATCACTATTTACATCCCCTCTTTTAAAACTTTATCGATTTCTTTAGCAACTGACTCTACAGAGTCATTTCCATTGATTACATATAATATACCTTTTTTAGCATAATAGTCAAGTAGTGGTTTTGTTTTTTCTATATATAAATCATATCTATGTTTAAATGATGTAATATTATCATCATTCCTTTGATATAATCTATGACCACACTTATCACAAATTGATTCTACTTTTGGTTTTTCATTATCTGAATTAATGTTATAAACGGTTCCACACTCTTCGCATATTCTTCTTCCAGTAATTCTTTTCTCTAAGGTCTCTTCATCAATATTTAATTCTATAACATAACCTAATTCTTGATTAAGGTTTGAAAGAATTTCATCATATTTATATGCTTGTTCAATATTTCTTGGAAAACCATCTAAAACATAACCATTTTTACAATCATCAAGGGATAGTCTATTAGATAATAACTCATAAGTGATTTCATCTTTTACAAGACTACCACTATCTAATACTTCTCTAATATATCTACCTAATTCACTATCTTTTTTAGCTTCATCTCTTAAGATATCTCCTGTAGAGATATGTGGTAGATTATATTTTTTTTCTATAATCGCACTTTGAGTCCCCTTGCCAGCGGCAGGAGGTGCAATAAAGATTATATTTTTCATCTTCTACTATAACCCTTCTTATAATTTCTAGAAAGAAGACTTCCTTCTATTTGTTTATAAGTTTCTAAGGCAACTCCTACAACGATAAGTAAACCTGTACCACCAATACTAACACTAGTTGGTAAGCTTGTTACATTAGAAAATATTATTGGTAAGGCTACAATTATCGCTAAGAAGATAGAACCTAGACAAGTTATTCTTGTTAAGACTTTAGACAAGTAAGTCTTAGTTTCATCACCTGGTCTAATTCCTGGAATATAGCCACCACTTTCTTGAAGATTTTTAGCAAATTCATCTGGCTTAAAAGTCATATATGTATATACAAATCCAAATAGGAAAATAAATATTACATAAATTATGAATCCTACAGGTGTTGTATAAGTTAAATAGTTTTGTACAAATAAATTAAATCCTTCATTATTAATTAAACCAGCAATTATTCCTGGAATAGCCATTAAGCTTGATGCAAATATCACAGGTACAACCCCAGCGGTATTTACTTTAATTGGAACATATGATGCAGCGCTTTGTTTAAAACTTGTTGATTTATTTGCATATTGAATTGGAACTTTACGCTCTGCCATTTGAACAAAGATAACGCCAATTATGATCGCAAAATAAATTATAGTAAATAAGATAAACTTAACTACTCCTAATGTTATTTCTTGAGCAGTTCCATCAAATACTACTAAACCTTGGAACGCATCTATGAACATCCCGGGTAGAGTGGCAATAATACCCGCCATGATAATTAAACTTAAACCATTTCCGATACCTTTAGCAGTAATTCTATCCCCTAGCCAAAGTAGAAAGGCTGTTCCTGCTGTTAAGACTATTGATATATATAAATATTCAGAAGCTGAAGCAGTCCTACCTAAGAACATAAATGAGAATGCATATCCTTGTAAAAGTGCAAATAGTATTCCCATATATCTTGAGTAAGTATTTATCTTTTGTCTACCAACATGTCCTTGTTTTCTTAATTCTTGAAAATAGGGAATTAGTTCACCTAGTAGTTGCATTACAATCGTTGCTGTAATATAAGGAATTACACCTAAAGCAAAGATTGAAAAGTTTTGTAAGGCACCACCACCCATAGTATTAACTAATTCTAGGAAACCTAAATTACTAGTAATACTATCAGTTCCAGGTACTTGAATAGTTGTTCCAATTATAAATATAGCTAATGCTACTAAAGTAAAACCAATTCTTTTTAATAAGTCTCTATTTGTAGGCTTAAATAATTGCTTTAATAGAGGCATTTTAGATCACCTCGGCTTTACTTCCTGATTCTTCGATTTTTATAATAGCACTCTTAGAGAATCTATTAGCTTGAATTGTAATTTTTTTGTTTAAAGTTCCATTTCCTAATACTTTAATTCCATTAAGTTGTTTTTTAACAATTCCTTTTTCTTTAAGTAATGCTGGTGTAACAACATCGCCATCATTAAATACATTTAAATCTCCGACATTGATAACTGCATATACTGTTTTAAAATCATGATTACTAAATCCTCTTTTTGGAAGTCTTCTATATAATGGTAATTGTCCACCTTCAAATACTGGTGAAACTCCACCACCGCTACGAGCATTTTGTCCTTTTTGACCACGTCCTGATGTTTTACCAAGACCTGAACCAGATCCACGTCCTACTATCTTTTTACGGAAAGTAGCACCTTCATTTTTCTTTAATTCATGTAACTTCATTATCCTAAAATCTCCTCTACACTTTTACCACGTAATGCTGCAACTTCTTCAACAGTTTTAATACTCTTAAGTCCATTAATTGCGGCATTAGCCATATTTAATTTAGTTCTAGCTCCAAGAGATTTTGATACAACATCACGAACTCCAGCTAGTTCAAGGACAGCTCTTACACTACCACCAGCAATGATACCAGTACCTTCTTTAGCAGGTTTTAACATTACTTTAGCAGCTCCACTTACACCAATTACTTCGTGAGTAATAGTTCTTCCATCAATTAAATCTATAGTAATCATATTTTTATTAGCATCTTGAATTGCCTTCTTAATAGCATCTGGTACTTCAAAAGCTTTACCAGTACCGATACCAACATGTCCTTTACGATCTCCAACTACAACAACTGCTGAAAAACGACGTTGACGTCCACCTTTTGTAACTTTAACTACACTTTTAAGTTGAACGACTAGTTCTTCAGTTTGTTTTTCTTTGGCATCGTTTGTTTGTCTTTGCATATTTACCCTCCTTAGAACTCTAGTCCATTTTCACGTGCTGCATCTGCTAATGCTTTAACACGTCCGTGATAAAGATATCCACCTCTATCAAATACTACTTTATTAATACCAGCTTCACTACATTTTTTAGCGATACTAACACCTACAGCAGTAGCTGCTTCAATGTTTGATTTATTATTTAAATTTAAATCTTTATCTCTAGAAGAAGCAGATACTAAAGTAGTAGAACTCTCATCATCTATAACTTGTGCATAGATTGCAGTATTAGATCTAAATACATTTAATCTTGGAATTTCGCTTGTTCCACTTAAATGAGTTCTAATTCTAGCATGACGCACCTTGCGCATACTATTTCTTGACTTTTTACTAATCATATATTTCTCTCCTTCCTACTAGCTTAAGCAGCTTTCTTTCCTTCTTTACGTCTAATATGTTCATCTTTATAACGAATACCTTTACCTTTATGTGGTTCAGGACGACGTACTTTTCTTACGTTGGCAGCAAATTCACCAACTAAGGCTTTATCAATACCTTTAACAGTTATTTCTGTATTAGATGATGCTTCTACAGTAAGCCCTTCAGGTATAGTCATTTCTACAGGATGAGAATAACCTGCATTAATAGTTAATTTTTTACCACTTACATTGAAACGATATCCAACACCTACTATTTCTAGTCCCTTCTCATATCCTTTAGTTACACCTGTAATCATATTTTGAAGAAGTGCATTCATTGTTCCATGCATTGCTTTTACTGCATCGCTTACTCTTGTTAATGTTATCTCATTATCTTTTTGTTCCATTGAAATACCTTTCAACATCTTTTGGCTCAAGCTTCCCTTTGGGCCAGTAACTGTTACGATTCCGTTAACTTCCGCAACTGTTACTCCTGCGGGAACTTCAATTTTACGATTTCCAATACGGCTCATTCAAAACACCTCCTTTTACCAAACATAAGCTAAGACTTCGCCACCAAGTTTTTGTCTTCTTGCTTCTTTATCGGTCATAATTCCCTTAGATGTAGAAATGATAGCAATTCCTAGTCCATTTAAAACTCTTGGAACTTCATCATTTTTAGCATATACTCTAAGACCTGGTTTAGAAATTCTCTTTAAGCCTGTTATTACTCTTTCTTTATTTTCACCATATTTTAATGTTAGAACAATTGTACCTTGTACATCATTTTTTTCTAACTTGTAATCTTTAATAAATCCTTCTTCTTTTAAAATTCTTGCTATTTCTAATTTTAATTTTGATGAAGGAACTTTTACTTCTTCATAACGCATAGCATTAGCATTACGAATACGAGTTAACATATCTGCAATTGTATCTGTAACTACAGCCATCTTTTTTCCTCCTTTTCTTACCAGCTTTTCATTTTACCAACTTGATTTTTTAACGCCTGGTATTTGTCCTTTATAAGCCAATTCACGGAAGCAAATACGGCAGATTCCAAATTTACTCATAACTGCATGAGGTCTGCCACAACGTGCACAACGAGTGTATTCACGTACTTTGTATTTTGGCTTTCTACTTTGTTTTACAACCATACTTTTTCTTGCCATCTTTTACCCTCCATTACTTTCTAAAAGGAATTCCTAAACCTTTTAATAAGTCATAAGCTTCTTCATTAGTTTTAGCAGTTGTTACGAATATAATATCCATACCACGTACTTTTACTATTTCATCATAGTTTATTTCACTAAAGATTAATTGTTCTTTAATACCTAATGTATAATTACCACGACCATCGAAAGATTTTGGATTAACTCCTCTAAAATCACGAACTTGTGGAAGTGAGATAGAAATTAGTTTATCAACAAAGTTATACATGCTATCACTTCTAAGTGTTACTTTACAACCGATTTTTTGTCCTTCTCTTATTTTGAAACCAGCGATAGATTTCTTAGCTTTTGTAACTACTGGTTTTTGTCCTGAGATTTTTTCAAGGTCAGATACTGCTGCATCTAATAATTTAGAGTTTGTAGTAGCATCTCCAACACCCATATTGATAACAACTTTTTCTAGTTTTGGTACTTCCATTATAGATTTATAACCATATTTACTCATAAGAGCTGGAACTACTTCTTTAGTATATTTTTCTTTTAATGTCATTATATAACCTCCTTCCACTAATCTAGTACTTCTTTAGACTTTGTACTTATTCTTACTTTTTTTCCATTTTTATCTGTTGTATGAGCAATTCTTGTACCTTTTTTAGTCTTAGGATCAATTATCATAACATTTGATGCATTAATAGGAGCTTCTATTTCAAGAATTCCACCTGATGCTTGTCCTGTAGGTTTTTGGTGTTTCTTAACGATATGTACACCTTCTACAATAACCTTATTTTCATCTTTAAGTGTTCTGATTATTTTTCCTTCTTTACCTTTATCGGCACCGCTTATTACAACGACTTTATCTCCAACTTTTAACTTCATAACTTTCCTCCTTATAGTACTTCTTTCGCAAGACTTACTATCTTCATATAGTCTTTATCACGAAGTTCACGTGCTACTGGACCAAAGACACGAGTTCCGACTGGGCTTTTATCATCTCTGATGATTACACATGCGTTATCATCAAATTTGATATAACTACCATCTTCACGTCTTACTCCTCTTTTACTTCTTACGATTACAGCTTTTACAACTTTACCTTTAGGAAGTGGTGAATTTGGTATAGCATTTTTAACGGTTCCAACAACTACATCTCCGATATTTCCAGTTTTAACATGACTTCCTCCTAGCACTCTGATTACTAATAATTCACGTGCTCCTGAGTTGTCTGCAACTTTTAATCTACTTTCTTGTTGTAACATAGATTATCCTCCTTTACCTTAAGAGTTATAGAATAACTGCTTCTTTTACGATTTCTTTTAAGTAGAAATGTTTAGTTTTAGAAATTGGTTTAGTTTCAACGATTCTAACTACATCTCCTACTTTTGCTTTATTTGTTTCATCGTGTACACTGTATTTTTTAGATGATTTAACTCTTTTGTGATATTTTGGGTGCATTTTATGTGTTTCAACTAAAACTGTAATAGTTTTATTGTTTTTAGTACTAACAACTTTACCAACTAATTCATGTGTCATTTTCTTTTCCATAAATTTACCTCCTAATCAGCTTTACTGGCATTAACTGCCTTTTCTTCGTTTTCACGTTCTTTTAAAACGGTCTTTAGTCTTGCTACTTGGTGTCTTAATTCTCTTAATCTAGAAGGTTTCTCAAGGTTTCCCATAGCACTACTGAATCTTAAGTTGAATAATTCTTCTTTAGATTCTTTTAATTTTGCATTTATTTCTTCATTTGATAGTTCTCTAATTTCTTTAACCTTCATTAGTAACACCACCTTCTTCTTTCTTTACAAATTTGCAAGTAATTGGTAATTTATGGCTTGCTAGTCTTAATGCTTCACGAGCAACTTCTTCAGAAACTCCTGCTACTTCAAACATAATTTTTCCTTCTTTAACTACTGCTACCCATTCTTCAACATTACCTTTACCTTTACCTTGACGTGTACCGATTGGTTTTTTAGTTAATGGCATATGTGGGAAAATATTGATCCATACTTTACCACCACGTTTCATGTAACGAGTCATAGCAACACGAGCTGCTTCTATTTGATTAGCTGTGATCCATGCTCCTTCTTTTGCTTGTAAGCCATATTCACCAAAATGCAATTCACGGTTACCTCTAGATTTGCCTTCGTAAGGTAATCTGTGAACACGACGATATTTAGTTCTTGATGGAATTAACATTCTAATTACCTCCTTTAGCTTTTCTAGTGTTTCTTTCTTCTTTACTTTCTTTATTTTTGTTTTTTAAGATTTCACCTTTGTAAATCCATACTTTTACACCGATTTTACCAAATGTTGTATCAGCTTCACTTGTAGCATAATCAACATCAGCTCTTAAAGTATGTAGAGGAATAGTTCCTTCTGTATAACCTTCGCTACGAGCCATGTCTGCTCCACCTAAACGTCCTGATACTTTTGTTTTAATACCTTTAGCACCAGCTTTCATAGCATTTCTGATAGCACGTTTTTGAGCCATTCTGAATGATGCTCTGTTTGTAATTTGACTTGCAATTGAATCTGCAACTAACTGTGCGTTAAGGTCTGCTTTTTTAATATCAACAATTGATACTTGTACATTTTCACCAACGACTTTTGATAGTTTATCCTTAAGTTTTGTGATTTCTTCACCACCACGACCGATGATTACACCAGGACGTGATGTATGGATAGAAACTTCACATTTCTTTGGAGTTCTTTCTATTTCAACCTTGGCAATTCCTGCATTCTTAAGATTTTTTTCAAGATAGTTTCTAATTTTAATATCGTTTACTAATACTTTAGAAACATCTTCTTTAGGAGCATACCATTTAGCTTCCCAATCTTTATTAATGCCAAGTCTTAGTCCGTTTGGATTAACTTTTTGTCCCATTATAGTTCCTCCTTATTATTTTGTAGCCACTACGATAACAATGTGACTTGTTCTTTTATCTTTATGTCCGATGCGACCACGTGAATCGAATAATACTCTTTTCATAACTGGTCCAGCATCAACACGTGCTTCCTTTACATATAAATCTTCTGCATTTAGTCCGTTGTTATTTACAGCGTTGGCAACAGCTGAATTTAAGACTTTTTTAGTAAGGATAGCTGCTTTTTTATTTGTATTTTCTAATATTGCTAGAGCATCACTTACTTTTTTGCCACGAATAGTATCGATTACTAAACGAGCTTTAATAGGTGATATTCTTTGCATTTTAGCAATTGCTTTTGCTTCCATTTTAACATCCTCCTAGTCTCTTTTATTTTTTGTCAGAGCCATGTCCACCATTTTTACGAGTTAAAGCAAATTCTCCTAATTTGTGTCCAACCATATCTTCAGTAACATAAACGGGGATAAATTCTTTACCGTTATGAACTGCAAAGGTGTGGCCGATAAATTCAGGAAAGATAGTAGAACGGCGTGACCAAGTTTTAATTACTTCTTTTTTTCCACTTTTATTTAATTCTTGAACCTTTTTTAATAGTCTTGGAAATACATAAGGTCCTTTCTTTAAACTTCTAGCCATGTTTTATCCTCCTATTTACTATTACGACGACGAACAATAAATTTGTCAGTCTTTTTATTATTTCTTGTTTTATATCCAAGAGCAGGTTTACCCCATGGAGTAAGAGGTGCCTTACGTCCAACTGGAGCGCGTCCTTCACCACCACCATGTGGATGGTCATTAGGGTTCATAACAGAACCACGAACTGTTGGGCGAATACCCATATGACGTTTACGTCCTGCTTTACCAAGCTTAACTAGGGATGCATCTTCATTACCAACAACACCAATAGTAGCCATACATGTTCCAAGTACTTTTCTTTGTTCTCCACTTGATAATCTAATCATTACATATTTACCTTCACGGCCAAGGATTTGAGCAGAACTACCAGCACTTCTTGCTAAAGCAGCTCCTTTACCTGGTCTAAGTTCAATATTGTGGATTACTGTACCTACTGGAATATTCATAATAGGAAGAGCATTTCCTACTTTAATATCTACGTTTTCACCAGATACTACTTTATCTCCTACTTTTAAATCTTTAGGAGCGATTATATATCTTTTTTCACCATCTAAATAGTTAATTAATGCAATATTTGCTGTTCTATTTGGATCGTATTCAATACTTGCTACAACACCAGTAATATCTTTTTTATCTCTTTTGAAATCGATAAGACGATATTTTCTTTTAACGCCACCACCTTGATGACGAACTGTTATTTTTCCTTGATTGTTACGACCAGAGTTTTTCTTAAGTGTTACTGTTAAGCTTTTCTCTGGAGTAGATTTAGTAATCTCTTCATTTGTTAGAGTACTCATTTTTCTACGTCCTGGTGTAGTAGGTTTATAATTTCTAATTGCCATATTTTATTTCCTCCTTCTAACCAAGATCAATTTGTTCACCATCTGCTAGAGTTACAATAGCTTTCTTATATCTATTTGTAAGTCCAGTATAGCGACCAACTCTTCTTTTTTTAGGTTTTACATTTAATGTTCTTATTTCTTTAACATGTACTTTAAAGATTTTTTCAATAGCTTGTTTAATTTCTATTTTATTAGCTTTAGAAGAAACCTTAAATACATATTGATTTTTTTCTCCTAGAGCACCACTTTTTTCAGTAACTACAGGAGCTTTAATTATTTCTAAGTATTTAGTATCCATTATTTAAGAGCCTCCTCTATCTTTTTAATAGCTTCACTAGTAAAGACTACAACATCAGAGTTAACTAAGTCTAAAACATTTAATTCATTAGCTGCTATTAAAGCTACATTTGGAATGTTTCTAGATGCTAAAATTACATTTTCTGTAAAATCATCTACTATAAATAATACTTTCTTATCAGCTATTTTTAATGCATTTAATAAAGTCATCATTTCTTTTGTTTTTGGAGTGTTAAACACTAACTCTTCCATAACAATTACTTCATTATCATTAAATTTATGACTCAAAGCACTCTTTAGAGCAAGTCTTCTTTCTTTACGATTTTGTTTTTTACTGTAATCTCTTGGTACTGGAGTTCCATAACGACCACCGCCTACCCATTGTACAGCTCTAATAGAACCTTGACGTGCATGTCCAGTTCCTTTTTGTCTCCAAGGTTTACGTCCTCCACCGCTAACTTCAGAACGGTTTTTAGTAGAGTGTGTACCTTGTCTTAATGATGCTCTTGCTAAAATAATTGCATCATATAATACTTTATCATTAGGGGTAATAGAAAATACTTCTTCATTTAATTTTAAATCATTTACTTTTTCACCTTTAAGATTTAAAAGATCTATCTTTTTCATACTTTTTCCTCCTTTCACTACACAATATTTAAATTCAATTATAGGTAGTGATGATTATTCGTTTGTAGTCTCTGTAGACTCAGTAGATGTAGCAGCTTCCTCTACTACTTCTTCAGTATTAGTATTTTCTTCTACTTCAGTAGTAACTTCCGCTTCTTTCATTTCTTCATAAGTGATTAAGTCTTTTGCAGGATTTTTCTTACCTGGTTTTTTAACCGCTGTTTTAATAACAACTAAGCTTTCTTTTGGTCCAGGTACATTACCTTTAATTAAAATTACATTATTTTCTAAGTCTACTGCTACTATTTCTAGATTTTGAACAGTAGCGTTTACATTACCCATTTGTCCTGGTAATTTCTTACCTTTTAATACGTGCATTGGTCTCATTGTTCCTAACGAACCTACTCCACGATGATATTGTGAACCATGTCCCATAGGTCCACGGCTCCCGTTGTGACGTTTGATTACACCTTGGAAACCTTTTCCTTTGCTAACTCCACTAACGTCTACAATTTCACCAGCTTCAAATACGCTAGCATCTAATACTTGTCCTAAAGTGTAATCAGCTACATTAACGCCTTTTATTTCTCTTAAGAAGCGCTTAGGTTCAGTATTAGCTTTTTTAGTATGACCCATTTTTGGTTTGTTGCTTATTTTTTCTCTAACTGTTTCATAACCTAATTGAATTGCTTCATAACCATCTGTTTCGTTAGTTTTGATTTGTGTAACAACATTAGGTTCAACTTCTACAACAGTTACAGGAATAAGTTTACCTTCAGTAGTGAATACTTGAGTCATTCCTTTTTTTCTACCTAAGATTCCTTTCATTTTCATTTCCTCCTATTTTAGATTGTTTTGATTTTAATATCGACACCACTTGGTAAATCAAGATGAGCTAGAGCATCAATCGTTTCTTTACTAGGGTTCTTAATGTCAATTAATCTCTTGTGTGTTCTTCTTTCGAATTGTTCACGGCTATCTTTATCTTTGTGAACAGCTCTTAGAATTGTGAACTTCTCAATTTCAGTTGGTAGAGGTACAGGTCCAACTATATCTCCTCCACTTCTTTTGATTGTTTCAACGATTTTAGTTACAGCATTGTCAAGAATTCTATGATCATATGCTTTTAACTTAATACGAATCTTTTGTGTTGACATTGTTTACGTCCTCCCTTCGCCTATATCTAGTATAGACTTGCTCCGTGTGAATAACCCGATAGCTAGTTAACAACTTAACCTGGCGTATCAACAACCTCCCACATCTAAGCAGTCACACGTAATTAAT
>CAMMWS010000032.1:0-16683 GCA_946500695.1 uncultured Mycoplasmatota bacterium
ATAACACATTTTCACTTTTTCTTTGTCAAGTTTTATTTTTACCTAAACTCAAAATATTAATTAGAAAGTAAATTGGAAATAAAATTATAACCAATATCTTTTTCTACTGATACTAAGTTTTTTTCATTGATAGTTATTATCTTTTTATTATCTTCTATTAAATATGAAATATTTACTCCAAAAAAGTCAGCGATTAATCTTATGTTACTAAGTTTTTCTCCCCTACCATTTATTAAATCTAACAGTGTAGTATACGGAATTGATATTCTTTTAGAAAGTTGAAAATAGCTGCTTATGTTATGTATTTTCATTAATTCATTTAATATTTCAATATTCATATAAAACCTCCAGTTGTTACTATTATAGTTTGTTTACAAATAAAAACAAGAGATTTAATAAAGTTTACGAAAACTCGTATAGAATATTAAAGGACAACATTGATAACTATTTATAATAAGTTTATAATGTTATTAAAGTGGTAATAAAAAGAAATGGTGATAACAATGTTAAATAGTTGGAAGTTTTGGGTAATTGTTTATTTAGTCTTTGCAGTTATTTTTTCGCAGACTTTTAAAAAGGCGAATAGAAATATGAAGGATGCAGGTGCTTTAACTATTCTTTTAGAAATATTTACGGCATTTTTTGCAATTTTATTTATTCCTTTATTTGATTTTTCTATATCAAATAATATTAATACTTATATTACGTTAGGAATTGTAATGATTATTTATGCAGTTACTGATAGGCTTAATATTGAAGCGAGATATGGATTAGAACCT
Organism: uncultured Mycoplasmatota bacterium; assembly: GCA_946500695.1. Classification (GTDB taxonomy): domain Bacteria; phylum Bacillota_I; class Bacilli_A; order RF39; family UBA660; genus Onthousia. The sequence continues at coordinate 780 of CAMMWS010000032.1, forward strand.
TCTACTTTTAGTATGTTAAAACAGTTATCTACTGTCTTCTTAGTAATTTTTGGATTAGTTTTCTTAAATGAAGAGATTGTTATTAATAAAATAATAGGAGCAGTATTAATTGTTGGCTCTAATATTTTACTTGCACTTAATAAAGATGGTAAATTATCTTTTAATAAATATTTTATTATGTCTTTCATTTCTAATTTTCTTTTTGCAATTGCTATGTTAATTAATGTAAATATTTCTTCAGAATTTAATTTAGCAATATATACGATATTTACTGTTAGTGTTCCTGCTCTTTTAATATTTATATTTGGTAGATATAATTTTAAAAAGTTAAAAGATGAGTTTAGATTATATGATAAGAAAAAGTTTTTATTTGCTAGTTTTAGTTGGGCTCTTATGTTAATTTCTTCAGTTAGAGCTTATCAATTAGGTAGTGTTAGTGTAGTTGCTCCTCTTTTAACTTTAACGGCTATTTTAAATGTTATATATGAATTTTTTATAAATAAAGATAGAAAAGAACTTATTTCTAAGCTTATACTTGGTATTTTAATAGTAATTGGTGTTCTTTTAATTAAAATATAGAAATTACTCCTCCTAACAGTAGCCAATATAAATTAGTTACATATAATACTTTGAACTGAAAGGAGGATTTTAGTTTGAAAAAAACAATTATTTATATCATTGTTATTCTAGTTATTTTTGCTTTGGCTTGTGCTGTATTATTTAACTTTAATAATAAGGATGGTAAAGATGGTGAAGAGTTAGAGACTGTAAGACTTGCTGAGGTTGCTCATTCTATTTTCTATGCACCTATGTATGTAGCGATTGAAGAAGGTTACTTTGAGGAAGTAGGAATTGATATTGAACTTAGTCTTGCAAATGGTGCTGATAAGGTAAGTGCCGCTGTTTTAGCAGGTGATGCTGATATTGGTTTTGCAGGAAGTGAAGCAACAATTTATGTATATAATGGTGGTGAAAATGATTATCTTAAGACTTTTGCTAGATTGACTCAAAAAGATGGCTCATTCATTGTAGCACGTGAAGATATTAAGGATTTTACACTAGATGATTTAGTTGGTAAGACTATTATTGGTGGTAGAGCTGGGGGAATGCCTGAAATGACTCTTGAATGGGCTTTAAGCGATGCTGGAATTGATCCTAAGAAGGATGTTAACATTGATACTTCTGTAGCTTTCTCTGCTATGAGTAGTGCTTTCATTGGGGGGACAGGTGACTTTGTCGCTTTGTTTGAACCTAATGCTTTAGAGTTAGAAAAAGAAGGTTATGGTTATGTTGTAGCAAGTTTAGGTGAACTTGGTGGAGTTGTTCCTTATACTGCTTTCTTTGCTAGAGATAGTTATTTAAATGAGAATAAAGAACTAATTGAAAACTTTGATAAAGCTATTCAAAAAGGAATTGACTTTGTTCATAATAGTTCTGATAAAGAGGTAGCAGAAACGATAATAGATCAATTTCCTGATACATCACTTGATGATTTAACAAAGATTGTAGAACGTTATAGATCTATTGATGCTTGGCCAGAAACAACAGAGTTTACTGAAGAAGAATTTGACCACTTACAAGATATTATGATTAATGCAGGAGAATTAGATAGTAAAGTACCATTTAGTGACTTGATATATAATGAATAATATTTTAGAAATTACACATTTGTCTAAAAATTATCAAGATAAAAGTGGTGAAATAGAAGCGATTAAAGATATCAATCTAAAAGTGAATGAGGGAGAGTTTATTGTAATAGTAGGACCAAGTGGTTGTGGTAAAAGTACACTGTTATCAATACTTGCTAATTTAGAGACTAAATCAGGAGGTAATATTAAGTTTTCTAAAGATGATATAAAGTTAGGTTATATGCTTCAAAAAGATAGTTTATTTCCTTGGCTTAATATCTTAGATAATTGTCTATTGGGTCTTAAATTAAAAGGTAAAGTAAGTATGGAAGATAAAGCTTATGTCTTAAAGCTTCTTGATACTTATGGTTTGAGTGAGTTTATTGATAAGTTTCCTAGAAGTTTATCTGGTGGTATGAGACAAAGAGTTGCTCTAATCAGGACACTTGCTACTAAACCTGATATATTACTTTTAGATGAACCTTTTTCAGCACTAGATGCAATGACTAGAGTAATGCTTGCAGATGATGTTTATAAGATGGTTAAAGACTTAGGTAAAACTGCTATTATGGTAACACATGATTTATCGGAAGCTTTGAGCGTCGGTAATAAAGTAGTTGTACTTACGAAAAGGCCTTGTGTTGTTGAAAAAATCTATGATATTAATTATAAGAATCGCTCTACTCCATTTAATAATAGAAAAGAAAAAGAATTTAATTACTATTATGAAAAGATATGGAGAGATTTAGATGTCAAGCTATAGTGAGGAACATAAAGATTTTCTTAAGAAGAAGAAAAAAGAGAAAATTATTGTTATTAGTTTTCAAATATTAATATTACTAGTGTTCATTTTAGGATGGGAACTATTAGCAAGATTTAATCTTATTAATACTTTTCTTTTATCTAGTCCTAGTCTAGTACTTAAAACTTTAGGAAGTCTATTCACTAATAATGATTTATTAGTACATATAGGTATTACTTTATATGAGACTGTAGTTAGCTTTTTAGTAGTTACAATTATTTCCTTGTTAGTCTCTACTCTATTTTGGTTTTCTAAGAGGTTAGCAAAGATACTTGATCCTTATTTAACTGTTTTAAATTCGCTACCTAAAGTGGCTCTTGGACCTTTAATTATTATATGGGTAGGTGCTAGTACTAATTCTATTATCTTTATGGCTTTATTAATCTCTTTATTCTTGTCTATTATAAATGTTTATCATAATTTTAAAGAAACTGATAGTAACTATATTACTTTACTTAGAAGTTTAGGGGCTAGTAAGTTACAGATATTTATGAAGGCAGTTATACCATCTAATCTATCTAATATCATTAATAATCTCAAAATTAATGTGAGTATGTGCTATATAGGTGTCATTATGGGTGAGTTGCTTGTATCGAAAAAGGGACTAGGATATTTAATAATGTATGGTACTCAAGTATTTAATATAGACCTTGTCATTGCTTCTGTTATTGTTCTAGGTGTCTTAGCTTTCTTATTCTATTATCTTATTTGTTTACTTGAGAAATTTATACAAAAGAAAACTGTTAACTAAGGAGTTAGCAGTTTTTGATATTATTTTATCTCTTATAGTATTTATTAGTCTTAGTTAGACAATTATTAACTAAAGGACAATTTATACAATTATGTTTATTACAATACTGATTACCAATTTCCCAAAGGTATTTATCAACATCACTTGGATTTATTTTTAATTTATTACTAGCATTTATGTATGCAGTTGATAATTCTGCTATTTGTTTTGTTGTTAATTCTTTATCTTTGATAATACCATTTAAGTAACTAATTTCTATATCATGCCTATCTAATGGTATAGCTTGCATACCATCATCTAAAACACAGATATTAGATTCATAAATTAATCTTAATAATAAGCCTCCTGTCTTTTGACCATAGCTTTTAGAATTATTTATAAATTTATTTAACTCATTAAAAGAGTTAAATGTTTTAATTTTATTTAATATGTTTTCATATTGATTTAAAAATACTGACAATTTTAACCACTTATTAACTGCGACGTTAGGATATCTAGGATGAATATTATCTTTAATAATATTAAATAACGTTTCTTTATCATCATTAAAATTCTTTACAACATACTGTGGATTAAATATATATGGAAAATTATGATAAGTATTAATTAAATTGTTATGATAAACAATTGACCTCATACCATAATCTAATAAGCACGAATAAAATATATATAATAACCATTCATTAGATTTATATTTTATCTCTTTAGGAAATTCTACATTAGCAATAGTATCTGTATTTTCCTTTGAAAAATGTTCATTTAATATTTTTATAGTATTTGATAAATTTTCTTCATTTATATACATTATTTTACCTCAATGATTAATTATTTCATCATTTCCCAACTTTTAAAATATATACATTCTAAATTATAGTTGAATTTAATTTCATATATTCCATCATATTCTTGACTATTTTGTTTCAAAGTCCATTCTGCTATAACAGTATCACCATCTATTGCTAATAATTTAATATCAATACTTTCTATATCTTCATCTTTTATGTGTTGCCATTCTTGGTTAATTTCTTGAATAGTTGTATATGGTCTCATAAATGGAGTTTCTTGATAAAAAGTTGTTTTAGTAAATAATGATACTGCACTTTCTATATCTTTATTAAACCAATATGTTTTTAATTTATTTAGCCATTCTTCTGCATATTTTCTATTCATATTATTTAATCTCCTTTTTTCAAAGTTTAATATTTAAAACTGTATATATTTTTATCTAAAATTATACTTTTTCTTTAGCTCTTCTAATATCTCATAGACAACAGGACATATACTTGCATTACCAATAATACTATACAAACTATATAATCTATCTTCTTTATCAGTAAATGGATAATCTTTACAAGACTTTGGTAAACATTTTTTTACTTTACAATTATTATTGTTTAAAAACTGACAAGATTTAGTCTTAAATTTATATCTATCATCATCTTCTTCTAAATATTTCTTTTTAAATTTCTCTTTATCAATATGTAAAGTCTTAGTAATAGCATCTAATTCATCTTCTGTAATAACTGTTCCTAATTCTCTACAACAATTCCTACATTTTGAACAATCATATATTTTAAAATATTTATTATGTAATTCTTTAAACTGTCTATCTAATTTATCAGGGTCAGCATTCATCTTTAGAAATTGTCTAAATCTTAAATTTTCTTCTTCTTTTAAATTTCCAAATCTTTTAATATCTTTTACTTCAATCATAACTACTCCTTCTTTACAACCTTGTAATTAAATTATTAAAGTCACTCCAACCAACTATACCGTCTTTTTGTAATCTTCCTATTATTATACCAGTATTAACGTTATTTGCTTTGGCAAAGTCTTTTATTTGTTTTTCTGTATATTTATTATTTTTTATAAAATTATTATACTCGGTATCTTTTATTAAAATATTCTTTGCATAATTATCAGCTTCTAGTTCTATTTCTGTTTTATCTATATTATCATCATCTATAAATATTTCTTTTTTACTATGTTTTATAAGATGAGCAATTTCGTGAAATAAGGTAAACCATAATATATCATCTCTTTTTCCTCTATCACTAATCATTATAATAGCTTTATCACAACTGATTTTATAAGAAACGCCATTAATATAAGTATGAGGTAGGTGAGGCTCATAAACTAGAGAAACACCACAACTTTTAAGAATTTCTTTTATATTATGTAAGCTTTCTAAAAATGATGTGTTAGCTAGTAATCTTATTTCTTTTGCTTTTTCTTTTAATAGTTCGGTATTATATTTAGGATATTTATCTTTATTAGATTCTATTTCTCCATATCTTAAAAAGCAGTATAACGACTCTAAAGAAAAGTTTTCATTATCTTTTTTTCTAAAAGCTAATTTCTTTTTTAATTCTGTATCAAATGACAATGAGGCTACCCCAAAGAATTTTCTTAGATTTATTACTTTTTCGATAGGATCTTTTGTTTTTTCTATATAATCCCAATTTCTTTTAGACATTTCTAAGTATGGAATATTTGTTAAATATTTTTCATCTTCTATTATAGAGTCCATATCCTTTTTTCTTTCTAATGATTCTCGATAATCACTTTCTAGGTTATTCCAGAAACTTGCTCTTATATTAAAGACATATTCTAATTTTAATGCTGTAGCTGGTGTTATAGGGGCTTTACCTTTAATTATTTCATTAATTGTTTTTTTTGTTATGCCTGTTTTATTGGCAAGGTCTAATTGTGTCATACAATTTGTTTCTAATAATTCTAAAAGTGTTTCTCCTGGTGCTATTACATATTCTTCAAACTTTTTTAGATTACTCATAATGCTTATTCACCTCCAATATCTCTATATCTTTTATATTTCTTAAATCTTCTATTATTATATTATTATCTTTATTTTTAAATATTAGTCTGTATTGATTTGTTATATTAATTGCAAAATTATCTTTTAAGTCTCCTTTTAGTTTATGCCTTCTATATGGTAAGCAAGTAGGTACATCATTTAAATTGTCAAAAGCTTTAAGTTCTTTTATTCTTAATGGTAGTTTTTTGGCAACTTCTACACCATATTTTTTGACTAAGTCTTTATTATATTTAGGATTTTCACATAATTTTTGTAATTTATCTGTCTTGTATGTTAACTGCACTAGAACCTCCCTTTATTTAGATTAACCTAATTGGTTAATTTAATTATATATAATTGAAATAAATATGTCAATAAATAGTTAACGAAATAGGTTAATTAAATTAATTAGTCATTATTAAATATTACTTTTTGTTTTCTAGTATAACATAAATTAAAATAATCAGAATAATTAATTTACTCTGATTATAAATATTTATCTAATTTATCTGTTTTATAAAGTTCTATCTTATATTTAAGTTTATCTAAGGCATCAGTCATAGTTTTAATTTTCTCTTCAAGTTTTTCTTGTTCTTCTTCTAATAGATGTTGACGTTCTAATTTAGTACTATCTCCTTTTTCATATAAATCAACATATTTTTTTAATATCTCAATAGATAGACCTGCACTACGCATACATTTTATAAATTCTATTCTTCTTAAGTCATTATCACTATAATCTCTAATTCCGCTACTATTCTTTTTAACTGGACCAATTAAACCTACTTTTTCATAATATCTTAGTGTATCATTAGTCATATTAAATTTTTCGGCTACTTCTTTTATTGTCATATTATTACTTCCCTTCGTAATTATAATAGCATTTAGAGTCTAGTCTAAGTCAATATTATTAAATAATTTTTCATATTAGTTATAAAATAATTATATAATGTTAGTAGTGATGAGGTGAATTTTATGAAGAAGAAAATTATTGGTGGTTCTATTATACTTTTAATTCTTGTTATAGGGGGTATTGTTATTGGTTGCAACTTTAATGATAACAAAAGTACTCCTAAAACTTTAACTGCTACTGTTATTGGTGTTAATGATGGTACTTTTACAGTGCAAGATAGTAATAATATTATTTATACTTTTGGACTGGATGATAATAGTTTAGAAATTGGCGAAGTTGTTAAGTTAGAGTATGATGGTTCTTTAAATAAGAATAAGGAAAAGCAAGATAATAAGGTTTTAGGTTATAAAACTGTTAATGGAACTAGTGATAGCGAAGGAATTCCTAGTGAGTGGCAAGATAATGGTATTTTTAAGGATTTTTATATCTTTGCTGCTAAGAAGTTAAAAACTATGTCTCTTGATGAAAAGATTAGTCAATTACTTCTTGTAAGGTATCCTGATAATCCTATTGAAACATTAGAAAATTATCAATTTGGAGGCTATGTCTTTTTTGAAAAGGATTTTAGGGATAAGACGAAACCAGAAGTAAAAGATATGATTAATAATTTACAAAATGTATCTAAAGTACCAATATTAACGGCAGTTGATGAAGAAGGAGGAACTGTTGTAAGAGTTAGTAGTAATCCTAATCTTGCTAGTAGTAAGTTTGAATCACCAAGAGATTTATACTTAAGTGGTGGTTTTGATAAGATAAAACAAGATACTATTAATAAGAGTATCCTCTTAAATGAGCTTGGGCTTAATTTGAATTTAGCACCTGTTGTTGATGTTTCTACTAATTCTAGTGACTATATGTATAAAAGGGCTTTAGGTGAAAATACAGATTTAACTAGTACTTATGCTAAAACTGTTATTAATGCTAGTAAAGGTTTAGGTGTATCTTATACTTTAAAACATTTTCCAGGATATGGTAATAATGCTGATACTCATACTGGAAGCGTTACTGATAATAGAACTTACGATGATATTGTTAAGAATGATTTACCTCCTTTTGAAGCTGGTATTAATGAAGGAGCAGAAGCTGTGCTTGTGAGTCATAATATTGTTACTAATATTGATAGTAGCAATCCAGCATCACTTTCTACTAATATTCATAACTTACTTAGGAACAAATTAGGATTTACGGGCATTATTATTAGTGATGATTTAGCGATGGGAGCAGTATCTTCTATTGATAATGTAGCGGTTAAAGCCATAATGGCAGGTAATGATTTAATTATTACTACTGATTATGAAGAAAGTTTTAATGATATTAAAGAGGCAGTAAATAATAAAACTATTGATGAAGGATTAATTGATAAATTAGCTTTTAGAGTACTTGCTTGGAAATACTATAAAGGTTTAATATTTGAAAATCAAAAATAATTAACAACTCGTCTAAACCGACAAGTTGTTTTATATTTTGTATAGTCAAGAAAAGAAAAAGACTTAAGTAAAATACTTAAATCTAATCTAATATATTCTTTAAGACTATTGTCTTTGTTCTACTCATTTCTTTTAAAGTTGTAGATATTCCTTCATTACCAATTCCTGAATGTTTCCAACCACCAAATGGCATTTCAGCTGCACGGAAGAAGCTTGCTCCATTGATAACTGCTCCTCCTACTTCAAGAGCATTAGCAACTTTGAAAGCTGTTTTCATATCACGAGTCATAATATTTCCACATAGTCCATAACTACTTTGATTAGCTATTTCAATGGCTTCTTCAACTGTATCAAAACTACATACAGGAATAACTGGTCCAAAGATTTCCATATCTTTCATAACGTCCATATCACGTGTAACATTATCAAGAACTGTAGGTTCTAGGAAAGCTCCGTTTCTACGTCCTCCATAAACAAGTTTTGCTCCTTGTTCAAGAGTCTTTTTAATTTGATCTTGAACTCTTATTGCAGCTTTTTCATTGATTAGACAACCAATATCGGCATCTTCTTGCTGAGGCATGGCAACTTTTAGAGTTTTTATCTTTTCAACAGCACGTCTAACAAATTCATCTTTAACGTCTTTTTGAACTAAGAATCTTTTACTAGCACAACATACTTGTCCTGTATTATAAAGTCTTCCCCATACCATTTCATTTATAACTAGGTCCATATCAGCATCATTCATAACGATGAAAGCATCATTTCCACCTAATTCTAGCATGACATGAGTAATGTTTTTTGCACAGTTTGCCATTACTTCACTACCAACTGCAGTACTTCCTGTAACGGTCATTAAGTTTACCATAGGATGTTTAGCAAGAGCCTCTCCAGTAGTTGGACCATCACCTGAGATACAGTTGATAACTCCTGCGGGCACACCTGCTTCCATCATTAAGTTACAATAGTTATGAAGTGTCAATGGATTATAAGTAGATGGTTTAACTATAACACTATTACCCATGATTAGAGCACTTGGAACTTTTTGACCAAATAAATCACATGGAAAGTTAAATGGAATAATACATCCTACTACTCCTAGTGGTTCTTGAACTGTTAATTGAAGTGTTTTTTCATATCCTTTTTCAATACCTGCTGGAATAACATCACCATATTCGTGTTTAGCTTTTTCAACATAACCACCAACAAAAGTTCTTGTATTTCCTATCTCATCTCTTGCTTCCTTAATTGGTTTACCTGTTTCTTTAGATAGAAGCTGTGCAAGTTCTTCTTTCTTCGCTTCTACTAAATCAACAAATTTATAAAGTATGTTTCCACGTTCGTGCATAGGCATTTTAGCCCATTCTTTTTGGGCCTTAACAGCTTCTTTTACACACATGTCAACATCTTGTTCTGTAGCATTAGGAACAGTATCGATTAACTCTCCTGTTGCAGGATTAGTTACCTCAATTACTTTTCCATCACTAGCATCAACTAAACGACCACCTATTAGATTCTTCATTTAATCCTCCTTATTCTTCTCCGAAAGCAGTAAATGATAACATTAATCCACCACAGATGTTAGCAGAATGTTCATCATATCCATATTCACCAAAAGTAAATACTGTAATAAATGGAACACCACGAGCTTCTTCAACTAAGTTTTTATAAACTTCATCAATTCTGTCACCAATTCCAAGCTTACGTCCTCCACAGTGAACTAAGAAATAACCAGCTGGTTCTGTAGTTAATTGACTCTTAACATCTTTTAGAGTAGTTTTAGTAGATTTAATTAACTCATCTACAGTTGCTTCTAATTGAACGATAGCAGTTTTTTCTACTACTTTATTACCTAAATTAATAACATCATCTGTAGTAGTTTTTGTTCCCATATCATCTCCAAACATTGGATGGCGAACTACTGTTAAGTTACCTAATGGATCTTTTACTCCTAATGGTTTTGTGATAGATGCTACTAATAGGTTTTGTCCTTTTAACTCACTTGGTTTCTTACCAATCCAGTCTGCATATTTCTTTAATGCTGATACACCATCAATTTTAACTAAAGTACGATCATTTTTAACTTCTGTAATTAGACCATAATTTTCAGTATCACGATAAGCACCTGTATAAGATGTTACGATATCATTATCTGTATAGAAGAAAGCAACAGCAACACCATCTGAAAATACTTGATCATTACAAAATACTTTCCAGTTTCCTTCTACTGTATCGTCAGCTGCACTTCCTCCAAACATAGGAACACGACCAATGACATCTTGGATGCCCATAAGATAATCTTCTTCTTCTTTTGGACTTGCTACCATATAGAAATAGTTAGGTGAATAGTTTTCTCCAGCATTTTCAACGGCAGCACGAGCTACTTTACGACCTATTTCTCTTGCGTTTTTACCTGCTTTATGAGCAGCAACTCCAATAGTCATGTTTCTATCGTCAAAAGCCATAAGTCCAGCAAAGCCATCTTCACTTTCGATAATTCCATCATTAGTCATAATCATACCACTACTAGTACAACCAATGACTGGAGCTCCTTTCATTGATGACATTGCACCATTTACTACTTCTTCAACATCATCATTACATGAACAGTACATCATACCAAGTTTTGGACGCATACCTACAGTTGCATGTTTAGCAGCTTCTTTTCCTTTGGCATATGAATCTTTTAGGGTTGAGTACCCTACTTTTGTTTTTAACATAATTTTCCTCCCTTTTTATTTACTTCTTTTATTCATAAGCTTCTTTATATAAAGCTAAGATATCTTCTTTTGTTACTTCTCTTGGATTACCAGGTGTACAAACATCGTTAATTGCTTGTGCTGCTAGTGTTTCAAGAGCATCATATGGAATTCCTATTTCTTTTAATGTTTTAGGTATTCCTACACTTCTTGCTAGCTTATCAACAGCATCACACACTTTTTCAACAGCTTCCTCATCATTTAAATTATCCATATCAAGACCAAACTCACGTCCCATATCTCTAAAACGGTCAGGACAAACTTTACCATTCCATCTTAAAACATGTGGTAGAAGTAGAGCATTAGCAAGACCATGTGGTGTATCAAAATATGCTCCTAGAGAATGAGCCATAGAGTGAACAATACCAAGTCCAACATTTGAAAAGCCCATACCGGCAATATATTGTCCATAACCAACTGCTTCGATAGCATCTTTATCTTTTTCATTAACGGCTTTCTCTAAGTTATGATAGATTAAGTTCATCGCTTGTTTATGGAACATATCTGTCATTAACCAGTGTGCTTTAGTAATATAGCCTTCCATTGCATGAGTTAAGGCATCCATTCCTGTGGCAGCGGCTAGACTCTTAGGCATAGTAGCCATAAGTTCTGGGTCAATGATAGCCACTACTGGAATATCATGTGGGTCTACACATACCATTTTCTTCTTTCTATTGTCATCAGTAATAACGTAGTTAATAGTTACTTCAGCAGCTGTACCTGCAGTTGTAGGTAGAGCGATTACTGGCATACCTGGATTTTTAGTAGATGCTGTTCCATCAAGGCTTACTACATCACTAAACTCATGATTAGTCATAATGATACTCATACATTTAGCAGTATCAATTACAGAACCTCCACCAACAGCGATTAGAAAGTCTGCTCCACTATCTCTTAGGATATCTAATCCCTCATTAACATTATGAACGTTTGGATTAGGTTTAATATCACAATACACTTCATATTCTAGTGATATCTCATCTAAAAGTTCTGTAACTTTACTTGTAACATTAGCATCTAATAAAGATTTATCTGTTACAACTAAAGCTTTCTTATATCCTCTTCCTTTAATTTCATCTAGTAGACTTCTTCTGGCATTATAACCAAAGTAAGAAGTTCCATTTAATATAATTCTGTTTGTCACTTTGTTTACCTCCCTTATTATTAATTATAGCATATATTTCGACATTTTTAAGAGTTTTCTTTAGAAAAGTTAACAAAAATAAAAAAGATCTAATGATAGACCTTAATTATTAGATTCATGTGATATTTCTTCAATAGTTTTATTATTAGAATTTAATAGAGCCATACTAGTCCAACTTGAAGTTAGTCCATAATCTATATAGATAAGTTGTCCTGACATATAAGAACAGATATCACTTCCTATAACTACCATTGGATATCCCATGTCTTTAGGCTCTGCAGCATATCCATTCCAGCTCTTTAGGAAGATGTTTTCAATCATAGCAGCACCTTCTTCAGCATTACCTGTTGGACTTGTGGATTTATTAAAGTCATCAGTTAAGCCTGTAGTTGTATCTCCTGGATTAATAGCATTAATTCTTATTCTTCTATCAATGAACTCTTTACTCATACATTTATAAGTTACATATGAAAGTAAGCATTGTTTTGCGAAAACATAAGAACTTTCTATTTCTTTTGGATGTTCTTCATACCACTTCATCGCTTCATCCCAAGTTTTTAAATTAATTAATTCAACGGCTTTAGGATATACTTGTTGCCAACCGAAGCCTCCAACTGAAGCGATATAAGTTACTGAGCCATGATCTGTTATTCTATCAAGTAGTCTTTCAGTCATATACTTTTGACTATAGAAGTTTACTTTTTGAACTAATAGTTCTTTGCCTTTAAAGCCGGCAATACCGTGACATAAGAATAAAGCATCAATTTTATCAGGTAAATCATCTATTACTTTATCAATCTCTTCTTTATTGCTTAAGTCAGCTTGATAGGCCTTCTTTACAGGTAAATCAATAGGATTAATGTCAATTGCATAAACTTCTGCTCCTAGTTCTAGTAAAAGTTCAGTTGCTGCTTTACTCATTCCAGAAGCAGAACCAGTAATAACAACAGTCTTTCCCTCATAACCAAATAATTTTTTTAAATCCATGTAATCATTCCTTTCTACTTTACATTATTATTGTAACTCTAAAAAGGAATTTTATTTTAATTTTTTGAAAAGTTAGACTTAAATTGACACATATATTATTGTAAAGGTGTTGTTGATAAGCTGTTTAAGTGGTAGTCTGCTCTTCTACCTAGTTTATAAGCATAGTAACCGGCAGCAGCGATCATAGCAGCATTGTCTGTACAATATTTAAGTGGGGGGATAGAAAGGTGAATATTATTTTCTTTACACATATCACTTAAGGCCTCTCTTAGAATAGAGTTAGCAGCGACTCCTCCTGCTACGATTAGATTATTGATATTATAGTCTTTTAGGGCTTTCTTTGTCTTAGAAACAATGCTTGTAACAGCAACTTTTTGAAAAGATGCAGCAAGGTCAGCTTTATTTATTTCTTTACCTTTTTGCTCTTCATTATGATTTAAGTTTATAACAGCACTCTTTAGGCCACTAAATGAAAAGTTATAAGAGTCATCATTTAAAGGAATAGGTAGTTTGTATGTAGGTTTACCTTCTTTTGATAGTTTATCTAATTTAGGACCTCCTGGATAAGGTAAGCCCATTACTCTTGCTACTTTATCATAACACTCTCCTATCGCATCATCTAGAGTTCCTCCTAGTTTTTCAAAGCTAAAGTGGTCTTTCATCTTAATAAGTTCTGTGTGCCCTCCACTTACAACTAGGGCAATTAATGGAAATTTTAAGTCTTCAACTAAACTATTAGCATAGATATGTCCAGCGATATGATGGACTGGTACTAGAGGTTTATTATAGATATAACTGAGAGTTTTAGCCGCTTGCATTCCTACTAAAAGGCTACCAATTAAGCCTGGTCCATAAGTTATAGCGATAGCGGTTACATCCTCTATTTTCATATTTGCTTTCTTTAAACAATCTTCTATTACCAAAGTAATATTTTTAACATGTTCACGACTTGCTATTTCTGGTACTACTCCTCCAAAGTTTTCATGAATATCTATTTGACTAGAGGTACTGGTAGCAATCTCAACTCTACCATTTTTAACAATAGAACAACTAGTCTCATCACAACTACTTTCTATTCCAAGTATATATACATCTTTCATATTATCACTTCCAAACTTGCTCTTATTTTAACACAAAAGACTCTATTTTTAAAGAGTCTTTTCCATAAGTATTCCATTTATACCATCATAATATTTTTCTCTTGTAGATACTTTTTTAAAGCCATATTTTTTATAGAGATTAATGGCTGCAATATTATCTTCTTTAACTTCTAAAGTTATATTCTTAATATTATTATCTTGATACTTTTCAATTAGATAGTTTAATAGTTTATTACCAATACCTTTTCTTCTTTCTTTAGTAGTAACTTCAAACTGTTCTATTTCAATTCTATCATAGATAAGACTATATAGAAGAAAACCTATTATCTTATCTTTTTCCACATAAGTAAAAATTTTTAAGTAAGGATTTGTGGAAAACTCATTTCTAGTTAACTTATAAGTAAAGTTATCCACAGAAAGCAGTGGATAACTATCGTATTCTTTAATCATAATCCAGCTTTTTCCTCAGCTTCTGTCTTTTTTAAGTAAATAGGATTTACTAAATGAGGATTAATTCCTTCACTATTTTCATAATGTTTAACTATTTTTAGAATATCTGGGTCATACTTAACTTTTTCTAGATTTATATTTATATCATTATTAGTAATAACAGTTACATCACTTAAATCTTTACTTTTATCTAATAAGTCTTGTAAAGATATATGAGAATCCTCTACAACTTTATTGTTATCTTTGTCATAAATCGCTCCATAAACAAACCCGCGTCTAGCATCTATTAAAGGCATTTTATAAGTATCATTATGACAAGATATGGCCATAGCGGTTAGACCTGATATAGGGGTAATATTTATATTTAAAGCCCAGGCAATAGTCTTGGCAATAGTTATTCCTATTCTAATGCCTGTAAAAGAACCCGGTCCATTAACAACTATTATCTTATCTAGGTCTTTAGGGGTAATCTCTGCTTCATCAAACAATTCTATTATTTTAGGTAATGCTTCTTTAGATAAATCTTTTTCATATTTTTTCTTTACAGAAGATACTAGTTTATCATCAATAACAATACCACTATATAAATAATCACTAGATGTATCTATATATAGAACTCTCATAGAACATCCTCACATAGTTCTTCATATTTAGAACCATATGGTGTAATAGAGATTATTCTTGTATCTTCATCTTCACTAGATAATTTAAATTTAATCTCAAGGCGTTCTTCTGGTAGGTAATCTCTTATCATATCAGCCCATTCAATAATACATATACCACCTTTAGTATAATAATCTTCTAGACCAATATCATCAACTTTGCCATCTAGACGATAAACATCCATATGATATAGTGGTAATTCTCCACTTGTATATTCTTTAATAATATTAAAAGTAGGTGATGTTATTTCTTCTTTAACTTCAAGAGAAGAAGCAAAACCTTTAGTAAACATTGTCTTACCTGAACCTAAATCACCTATTAGACAGATAACCATATTAGGAAATTTCTCTGATTCAATATTTTGTGCTAATTCAACTGTATCGCTTTCACTGTAACTAGTTATTTTATAGTTGTTCATAATTCTCTAACATTCCTTTCTATCGTCCTTTCAGTCCTCTGAAAGGCACA
>CAMMWS010000033.1:0-16023 GCA_946500695.1 uncultured Mycoplasmatota bacterium
TTTCAACAATTATTGTCTTTTTGTCTTATAAATTATTTTGTCCTATAATAACAATAATGTCAATAATAACAATGGCGTTCGACCAGATTCCTACTAAGGCTAGAGAAATCTAGTGACACCGCACTTTGTCGGCTAAGGCTTACAAATAGAGGAAGTTTTGAATGGAAACAAGTTTAATTCCCAGGTTATTCCTAAATATATAATATAGATGTTTGTTAACTTAGAACAAAGTTATTGAACTATTCCTATATTAATAATTTAATGTTAAGAAGTAGTATGTTTTTTCGTATTACTTCTTTTTTGGTATAAATATTTATTAGATGACTTATTAATATTTAAAGAGGTATATTAAATATATAAAAGTAGATGATTATAGTAATAATACAAATAAAAGGAGAAAGCTTATGCCTTCTTTTAGTTTAGTGTTTGTACAAATGACATGTTTACTTTTAATTTAGCACTTTCTCCGCTTATTGACGCATTAGTATCACTTGCATTATCCATTGTTTCTCCTTCACCATCTAACCAGGTGAAATATACTCTTATTGTATCTAATTTATTTGTGTCTGTATAATAAACTGTATCTGTAATACTATTTGTTATATCATCTAATGGTATAATTGCACTGCCATTTTGGGTATATCCTGTTATCTTTAAATCTTTTACACTGCTTTCATCAGTGTTACTTAAAGTAATAGTGTAAGTAAATGATACTTCTGTATTTGTTGAATCTATTTCTATATCAAAATATCCTTCGCTTCCAGGAGCGATTACTCCATC
The DNA here is from genome assembly GCA_946500695.1 of uncultured Mycoplasmatota bacterium. Lineage (GTDB taxonomy): Bacteria > Bacillota_I > Bacilli_A > RF39 > UBA660 > Onthousia. The sequence continues at coordinate 781 of CAMMWS010000033.1, forward strand.
TTTTATGTTATCATTCTCTATATATACAGGATTTATTAGAGATGACATTGTAGATGAATCAGTTATATCTTGATTGTTTACAAGTATTTTCCATTTTGCAATTGTAAAGTCAGTATTTCCTTCTTTAACATCAATATATTTAGCATATGTCTGTTGTATCTGGGTTATACAAATTATTAGAGCGATAAAAGCTGCTAATAATTTTAATTTTCTTTTTGATTTCAAGCTTTATCACCCCTTTTGTTAATTTTATTATATCATTTAATCTTTCTTTATATATAAACTTTGTATAATAGTTTACATTTTTTATGTAAATGCTGATTGTAAATTTTTTGTACGTAAAAAATGTAAAGTATTTTTATTTTCTTTGTTGTGCTATACTTAATAATAAGAATAGGTGATAGATATGTTAGGTAAGATTGGTAGTTTTTTTAAAAAAAGTAATAATGATTGGTTAAATTTAACTGTTAGTATCGTTTTTTCAATTATTATGATTATATTTTTTAGTAAGGCTTTAGTAAGTTCTTATGCTTTGCCAACTGAGCTTCCAGATACTTTGACAACTGGTATGGGTAGTAATGCTGATAGAGTTAATTTATTTCCACAGTTTACTAGTGATGAAGAAATACTAGCTTTAGTACCATATTATGCTACATCTAGTAGTGGTACTAGATATACTGTTTATTGTCTTGATAAACATAAAGAGTGGGCTCCTGATTATACTGTTACAAGAAGTGATGAAGAGTTAGATGCAGGGTATATTTATTTATTGGAGAATGGTTATCCTAGTAAATCTTTAACTGGTAATGATGCGAATGATGATTATTTGACACAAATAGCATTATGGTGGTATCAAGATTTAACAGCAGGCACTAGTAATTTAACTTCCCATCAAAAAGAAGTTATACAAAGTAGTAATTATTATCGTTATATTGGCCCTTTAATAGAAGGAGCAGTAGATGCTAAAAATAATCCTGTTACTATAAATCCAACTTTTAGTATTGATAGTAGTGATTTTCATTTAAGTAGTGATAATAGATATTTAATAACAGATACTATAACTGTTAATTCAAATGTAGATTATGATAATTATAGAGTTAGTGTTGATAATAGCACTGTTGAAGTGGTTGACAGTAATAATAGTGTAGTTACAGGAGAGATAGACAGTAGTGAAGGCTTTAAATTAAGAGTTAATCTTGCAAATATATCTAGTCCTATAACTGTTAATATTAATGTAGTTGTTAATTATAGAGAATATACTGCTTATAGTTATACACCACCAACAGAAGAGATGCAGCGTTCAGTAGCAGCGGCACTTATGCCAGTTGCTAAACAAAAAACAGTATCTAGTAGTGTAACTATGCCAACAGGAAGCTTAACAATTAGAAAAGTAGACGATAGTAATAATGCTCTTGAAGGTGCAAGAATAGAAGTTAGAAGAGTTGTTACTAATCAGGTTATTGATACATTTACTTCTACAACTTCTTTACATGTTATTTCTAATTTATTACCTGGAGAATATGAAATAAGAGAATTAGAAGCACCTGATGGTTATTATATAGATAATGCTACTACTAGTGTTGTTATTACTGATAGTAATTTAAATATTAGTAGAACACTTAGTAATTCAGCTTTTGAAGTTCTTATAAGAAAAGTAGATAGTGATACAGGTGATCCAGTAGCAGAAGCGGTTTTAAATATTTTAGATAGTGATGGTAGAGTAGTTGATACAGTTACAACAGAAGATGATTATGTTAGTATTTCTAATATAAAGGAAGGTACTTATAGAGTAGTAGAAGTAGAAGCTCCTCCTGGTTATTTATTAAGTAGTGAAGAACAAGAATTTACTGTTGATAGTAATCATACTAGGGTGACTGTTGATTTTCTTGATGAATTAAATGAAGTATTAATTGAGAAAAGAGATGCTAGTGATAATAACTTCGTTAGTGGGGCAGTATTAAGACTTGTAAGAGTATCTGATAATAGAACGATTGATGAATGGACTACTGATGGTAAAGCTCATAGTGTTAAAGGTTTAATACCAGGAGATTATAAAGTAATAGAAGTAGAAGCGCCAAATGGTTATACTTTAAGTAATAGTGAAGTTACATTTAATATAAGTGGTACTGAGACAGAAGCTAAGACTGTTACTTTCTATAATTCTAATAATCAAATAACTATTAGTAAGGTAGATAAAGATACAAGAGAGCCAATAAGTGGAGCGAGACTTAGAATAACTAATAGTAGTGGTAGTGTTATAGATACATTTACAACTACTGATAGTCCCTATACTATTGATAGGTTAGACTCTGGTACTTATTATGTAGAAGAATTAAAAGCTCCAGATGGTTATGTTCCTTTAAGTAATAGAGAAAGTTTTGTAGTAGATGAGAATACTACTAATATTCAAGTTGTTATAGAAAATGAAAAGACAAGATTAAGCTTAGGTAAGGTAGATGCTAGTAGTGGTTCTTATGTTTCTGGAGCAAGATTAAGACTTACAGATAGTGATGATAGAGAGATTGAAACATTTACTACTAGTAATGCTCCTTATGTAATAGAAGGACTTTCTTATGGCACTTATTATTTAGAAGAGGTAGAAGCACCGTCTGGTTATATTAAAACTGATGAGGTAGTAGAGATAAACTTTAATTCATCTAATAGCTCTTCTTCTGTTTATACTATTTCTAATACAACTGGTAGTTTAACGATAAGAAAGGTAGATAGTGAAACAGGAGAAGCAGTTAGTGGAGCATTATTAGAAATTAGTGATGGTAATGAAGTGATAGAAACATTTAGGACTACGGAAAGTGCTCATACTTTGAGTAATTTAAGTGAAGGAACATATTATGTAAGAGAACTAGAAGCTCCTAATGGTTATATAGTAGATAATACTAGATATGAAGTAACTATTAGTAATGATAATCCTAATTATGATCTTGTTATAAGGAATAGACCTATCATAGTAAATTTAGGTAAAATAGATGCAAGAACAGGGGAATATATAAGTGGAGCGACAATGAGACTAGCTCGTCTAGATGGTATAATGGAACCAATTACTTTTGTAAGTACTAATAGTCCTTATGTAGTTAAAAGATTAACTCCAGGTATATATAGTTTAACTGAGTTAGAAGCACCAGCAGGATATGTGGGAACAGGCTCTATTATAACTTTTAGAGTATTAGAGTCTGGAGAAGTACAAACTGTTAATATAAGTAATGATATAACTACAATAAGTGTTAATAATAGAGTTTTAACGGTAGATACTAATGGTATTAGTGATTATAGTTATAGATTAGAAACAACTAGTGGAGAAGTAATAGATGAATTTACAACTACTGAAGATGTCTATACTAGTAGTGAATTAGCTTTGGGGGATTATGTATTAAAACAAACCGGAGTACCAGAAGGGATTATTATAAATGATAATCCAATATACTTTAGTGTAAGTAATAGTAGTAATGTGGATATAATTAATTATGTTAATGATTTTACTAAAGTGAATATAAGTAAACTTGATATTGCTAATAGCGAAGAAGTAGAAGGTGCTCATTTAGTAATAAAAGACAGTAATGGTAAAATAGTAGAAGAATGGACATCTACAGATACTCCTTACTATATAGAGAAATTACCAGTAGGTAAATATACGCTTACAGAGACAATTGCTCCAGATGATTATGTCTTAAATACATCAGTAGTAGATTTTGAAGTATTAGAAACTGGTGATATTCAAAGTGCAGTTATGTATAATTCTAAACCTATAGAAGTTCCTAATACAGGAAGTAATGCTACATATATTTATTTAACTGGGGGAATTTTAATATTAATAGGTGGTATTTTGATGTATATTTCTTATAGGAATAAGTCTTTAATAAAGTCAAGATAATTCATATAATATAATAGGTTCGGGTGTCAAATTTGACAAAAAAGTGAATTTTTGGTACAATTTTATTGTTCTTATTTGAAGGAGGAACTATGAAAAAAGTTAGTAAGCTGAGCCTTACCTTAGCATCTCTTGGTGTTTTTATGATAGGTTTAGCTGGTGTATTACAGTATAAAGCTTTTCAAATAGAAGAGAGTACTGTAGCTTATGAAACAGTGACAATGAATGATTCTTATTCGGGTAATAAAGAAGTTAATAATAAGAATGAAAATACTCCTGAAGAATCTAATGATAATAATGCCGTAGTAGAAGATGTAACTACTACTGATAATGAAGAAGTAGAGGAAGTAGTTATTGAAGATGAACTTGAGGATGTTAAAACTTATGAAGAAGTTAGTACTGTTCCTGTTGATCCTATTGTTTATGATGGTTTAACAATGAATCAGTTAGCTGAAAAACTTAATCGTTCATTAAAGTCTACTATTTCTGGTAAAGGTTATTTAATTGCTAGTTATTCATTACAGTTAGGAATTGACCCTTATATGGCAACAGCGATTATTCTTCATGAAACTGGATGTAATGGTACTTGTAGTAGTTTAGTTCGTGAATGTAATAATGTTGGTGGTCAAAAAGGTGGCCCAAGTTGTGGTGGAGGTGCTTATAAAGCCTATGCTACACTTGATGAAGGTATTATGGGTTATTTAGATAACTTATATCGTAATTATTATTCTTATGGTTTAACTACACCAGAGACGATTGGTCCTAAGTATGCTGCTAGTACTACTTGGGCAAGTCAAGTAAATAACTATATTGCTTTAATTAGAAGCAGATAAAGAGCTTAGGCTCTTTTTATTTGCTTTTTTTCTTATTATCACATATAATGATTATATAAAATAAGGTAGTAATGGAGTAGGTAGTATGGTAATAAAAGGTTTGGTTGATGGTGATGACAGATTAGCTTATATGGCATTTAATGAACATAGTTATGTTGCTAGGAAAATAAATATGTATTATTCTACGCTTTATTATTTAGGTACCAATCCTAAATTTGGTAATTATATTAAAGAAAATGATACTTTAGTAGTGGCTGGCAAACTTAGTAAAAGAGATCTTATAGAGAAAGAAGCGACTCTATATAGTGGAATTACTATAACTAAGGATAAAGAATATATAAATGCTACTGATATTAAAGAGAATACTATGTATCTTAAAAATATAGATGTAAAAACGGGAGAATGTTTTAGTAGACTTTATGTAGATGGTGATATAACAGATATTAAAACAGATTTATATGGTTATAAGAATGATAATTCTCTTGTTTTAGTTACTCCTTGTATAGATAAAAATGATTTTAATGTGTTCGATTTAAAAGAAAATTTAAATAAAGTACTTTCTTTACTTTGTTTTAATGATTTGCAAGATACCTTTGATGTTTGTGAAGTTTTAGAATGTCCTAAAAATGAAGTTATTCCTTTTGAACATCTAGAAATGATTATTAACTTTTCTGATGTTGATACTGTTCATGTGCCTTTTAAGATAGATGATGCTAAGATTCTTAAATTTTATTCTTTTGTTTATAGCGAACATTTTAATAGTTGGTATGATTTAAATAGTAATGTAGATTTACTTGCTTTTGAGACATTTTCTTATTATTTTTCTAAAAGTAGGTTAGCACCTTTACTAAATAAGTTAATTAGTAAAAGAAAAGTGGATAGCTTATCTGATAGAGGTATTGCAAGAATTTATCTTAAAGATGGTGCTTTTGGTTTTGTTGAAAGCGGTAATAGGTGGTAAAATAGTATAAGAAGAGGTGTATGCAGTGCAGAAAGTAATTATAATTGGTGCTGGTCCTGCAGGTTTAACCGCTGCCTATGAATTACTTAAAAATAGTGATAAATATCAAGTAATTATTTTAGAAAGTGAAGAACAAGTAGGAGGAATTTCAAGGACAATAAACTATCATAATAATCGTATGGATATAGGAGGCCATCGCTTTTTTTCTAAGAGTGAAGAAATTATGAATTTCTTTAAAGAGATTATGCCTATTCAAGGTAAGAATAGTTTTGATGATAAAGTTTTAGGTCGAGAAAAAAAGTTAGAGAAAAATGGCCCTGATCCAGAGAGGGAAGATTGTACCTTTTTAATTAGAGATCGAGTGTCACGTATTTATTATTTAAAAAAGTTCTTTGATTATCCAATAACTCTTAAATGGAGTACTTTAAAGAATTTGGGGTTTTTTAATGTGATAAGCAGTGGCTTTAGTTATATAAAAGCGACTATTTTAAAAAGAAAAGAAACTTCACTTGAGAATTTTTATATTAATAGATTTGGTAAGAAACTTTATAAAATGTTTTTTGAAGGTTATACTTTTAAAGTATGGGGAAGACATCCAAGTAAAATAAGTGCTGATTGGGGTAGTCAAAGAGCGAAAGGATTATCTGTTTTAGAGGTAGTAAAAGATAATATTTATAAATGGTTACATTTAAAGAATAAGAGTAAAGAGACATCTTTGATTGAGAGCTTTTATTATCCTAAATATGGACCTGGCCAGTTTTATCGAGAGTTAGAAAAGAAAATAAAAGAGAAAAATGGCGAGATTAGAAAAGGATGTACTGTTACTAAAATAAAACTAAAAAATAATAAAATAACTTCTATTGTCTATAAAAATAATGGTAAAGAAATAGAGCTTAAAGGTGATATTTTTATTTCATCAATGCCTTTAAAAGATTTGATAGAAAGTTTTTCTATTAAAGTAGATCCTGATATTAAAAGAATTGCTACTAATTTACCATATCGTGATTTTATGACCGTTGGTTTATTAGTAAAGAAGTTAAAGTTAAAAAATACTACTAATATTAGAACTCTTTGTAATATTATTCCTGATTGTTGGCTTTATATTCAAGATTCTAAAGTTAAGTTAGGAAGAATTCAAGTTTTTAATAATTGGTCTCCTTATATGGTAGAAGATCCTTTAGATAGTGTGTGGTTAGGACTTGAATATTTTTGTAATGAAACTGATAAAGAGTGGACGATGAAAGATGAGGCTTTTATTAATAGAGCGATAGATGAGTTAGTAAGTATGAATATAATTGATAAGAGTGATGTGTTAGATTCTCATTTAGTGAGAGTAAAAAAAGCTTATCCTGCTTATTTTGATACTTATAAAGAAATTGATAAGTTAATTCTTTATTTAAATAAAATTCCTAATCTTTATTGTATCGGTAGAAATGGACAACATCGTTATAATAATATGGATCATTCTATGATGACGGCAATGATTGCTGCTAAGAAAATTATAAATAATGATAAAGATAAAAGTGATATTTGGAATGTGAATGTGGAGAAGGTGTATCATGAAAAAAAGTAAGTTAAAAAAGTATTGCCCTTCAAAAAAAATGTTATTTTTATATTTTAATATACCTTTATTATTAGTTCTTACTTTTAGAGTTGATTATAATGATATATGGTTTTTATTAAATCATGGTAAGTATGTTTTAAATAATGGATTTCCTTTAATAGAGCCTTTTACAATTCATGAGAATTTTGCATTTGTAATGCAACAATGGCTTTCTTCAGTTATATTTTATTTATCTTATAGTACTTTAGGTAAATATGGGCTTTTAACATTAACTCTTTTAGTAACAGGATATATTATTTTTATTAGTTATAAATTATGTATGTTACTAAGTGAGAAAAGACATACTTTATCAGTAATTCTTACAACTATAATGACTACTTTATTAGCTTATTATTTTATAACTGTAAGACCTCAGATTTTTACATTTGCAATTTTGATTACAGAAATTTATTTATTAGAGAAATATATCAAAGAAAAAGATAAGAGGTATTTATATGGATTACCAATTTTATCTTTATTACAAATAAATTTACATTCTTCAATGTTTTTTATGTTATTTGCCTTTTTACTTCCTTATTTAATAGATTCTTTTCGTTATAAAATAGGGCCTTTAGAATGTGAAGGTTATAAAAAGAAGCCATTATTTATTACTAGTATAATTATGTTTTTGACAGGATTAATTAATCCTTATGGAATAGATGGTTTAACTTACATTTTTAGAAGTTTTGGTAATAGTTATATTAATATGTCAATAAATGAAATGGCTCCGCTTATGATAAATGATATAGTAGGTAAAGTTTGTTTATTTATTATCTTTCTAATTATTTGTATTTATATTTTCTATAGAAAAAGTAAAATTAAGCCAAGATATTTTTACTTACTTATCGGAACAACTTTTCTTACTTTTACTGCTTATAAAGGTTTAGCTTATTTACTTATAGGAGGAATATTACCACTTGCTTATTATTTAAGAAAAGCATTTAAAAAAGATAATACTAAAGATGAAGTTAAACCTTATAAATATCTATTAAATAGTTCTTGTCTTGCAATTATAGGTTTGGTGTTAGTGATAGGAACAGATTCTTTCGTATTTACTTATAAATATAAAGAGGGAATTGATTATTTAATAGAAAATAATAAAGCTAGTGATATTACTTTATATACCGGTTTTAATGAAGGTGGTTATCCTGAATGGAAAGGGATAAAATGTTATATTGATCCTAGAGCAGAGGTTTTCTTAAAGGAAAATAATAAACAAGAAGATATTGTGGAAGAGTATTATTTATTACAAAATGGAGAGTTAAATATAGAAGAGTTTTTAGAGAAATATAAGTTTAGTCATTTATTAATTACTGAAAATGATTATTTATACGATGAAATGAAAAATATTGATAATTATAAACTCGTTTATCAAAATAAATCTATTAGAGATTTTGGTCTTGCCGATAAAGGAGTAAGAATTAAATATCGTATTTATGAGAGAATTAGTTAAATACATATATTAAGTTATATGTATTTTTTTGTCTTGTTGTAATTATCTTATCTTTAACTACTTTCTCATATTATTTTTTTAGGAGGATTCTTCTATGAAAATAAATAGCAATGGTTTAAGTAATGAAGAAGTAGTCAAGTCAAGAGAAATGTATGGTAGTAATGCTTTAGTAAAATTTAAAAAAGATAGTTTTTTTAAACAATTGATTAGAAGTTTAGGTGATCCTATTATAAAAATACTTTTAATTGCTCTTGGTATTAAAACAATATTTTTAATTCAAGATTTTGATTGGTATGAGACAGTTGGTATTGTTATAGCGATATTTTTAGCATCTTTTATTTCAACAATATCTGAGTATGGAAGTGAGAAGGCTTTTTTAAAATTACAAAAAGAAGCGGAATCAATTAAAGTAAAGGTAAGACGTGAGGGGCGTGTTTTACTGATACCTATTGATGAAGTAGTAGTTTCTGATATTATTTTGTTAGAGTCAGGAGATAGAATAGTTGCTGATGGGGTTTTGATTAAAGGAGAAGTTAGTGTAGATGAATCATCTATTACAGGTGAGAGTAAGGAAGTTTATAAGAAACCTTTTACTAAGGGACTTAATCCTAGTACTAATAATGAACTTTTAAGAGGTAGTGTAATTTATCATGGGGTTGGAGAGATGATAGTTACAAAAGTAGGAGTTAATACTTTTTATGGAAAAATATCTTTAGAGTTACAAGAAAAACAACCAGAAAGCCCTTTGAAATTAAGACTTAGAGATCTTGCTAAAGTTATTAGTAGAATAGGTTATATTGGAGCATTTCTTGTCGCTTTTTCATATCTTTTTTCAGTTTTAGTAATAGATAATAATTTTGATATGACAAGGATAATTGCTACTATTTCTGATACATCCTTACTTTTTGCCTATTTTCTTCAAGCTTTGACTCTTGCTGTTACAATTATAGTAGTATCTGTTCCTGAAGGTTTACCTATGATGATTACTTTAGTTTTATCTAGTAATATGAAAAGAATGTTAAAAGATAATGTGTTAGTTAGAAAACTTATGGGAATAGAAACGGCAGGTAGTTTAAATATTTTATTTACTGATAAGACAGGTACGCTTACAAAAGGAGAACTTGAAGTAGTAGGAGTTATGTTTGGTAATTTAGATTATTATAAAGATAAGAACAGGCTTAAGAGTAGTTTTAATTATTATAATATTTTAAGACGAGCGATTCTTTCTAATACTAGTTGTGTTTATGATGATGTTAAAAATCTTTGGATTGGAGGAAATTCTACTGATAGGGCAGTTGTTAATTATTTAGAAGAGGGGAATTATTCTTTTAAAAAAGTAAAGCAAGTTCCTTTTGATAGTAAAAATAAATATTCTTATACTAAAGTGTTAGAAGAAGGTAAGGAGATAACTTATTATAAAGGGGCTCCTGAAGTATTATTAGACAAATGTAAATATTATATAGCACCTAATGGTAAGAAGGTAAGTTTTGTTAATAAAAATAAAATAGCTGATATTATTAATGATTATGCTAGTAAAGGTATTAGAGTTTTGATGGTTTGTTCTAATGACGGTAGTGGGCTTTGTTTTGTTTCACTTTTATTTATTAAAGATGAATTAAGAGAAGAAGTTAGTGATGGTATAGAATTAGTTAGAAAAGCTGGTATTAGGACAGTTATGATAACTGGGGATAATAAGAAAACAGCTCTTTCTATTGCAAAAGATGCTGGTATTATAAAAAGTGATAAAGATATTGTTCTTACTAGTAGTGAATTAAATAATTTAAGTGATGAAAAGATTAAAGAGATTATTCCAAATCTATCTGTTGTTGCTAGGGCTCTACCTACTGATAAGAGTAGATTAGTAAGATTAAGTCAAGAGTTAGGGCTTGTTGTAGGTATGACAGGAGATGGAGTTAATGATGCACCAGCGTTAAAAAAAGCGGATGTTGGTTTTGGTATGGGGAGTGGGACTGAAGTTGCTAAGGAAGCTAGTGATATAATTTTACTTGATAATAATTTTAATTCTATAGTTAAGGCTATACTTTATGGAAGGACAATTTTTAAAAGTATTCGTAAGTTCATTATTTTTCAATTAACAGTTAATTTCTGTGCTGTGTTTTTATCAATAGTAGGACCATTTATTGGTGTAGATAGTCCTGTTACTGTTATTCAAATGCTTTGGGTTAATATGGTTATGGATACTTTAGCAGGTATTGCTTTTTCTTATGAAGCACCTCTTTTAGAATATATGGAAGAGCCACCTAAAAAGCGTGATGAGAAAATACTTAATAGTTATATGATTCATGAGATAGTTTTTACTAGTATTTATTCCTTTTTACTTTGTATTTTCTTTTTAAAAAGTCCATTTATTCATTCATTCTTTAGAAGTGGTGCTAATGATATTTACTTTATGAGTGCTTTCTTTGGACTATTTATCTTTATGATGATATTTAATAGTTTTAATGCAAGAACAAGTCGACTTAATATTTTTGCAAATCTTTTATCAAATAAAGTATTTATGATAGTCATAGCTTTTATAGTAGTAGTACAAATTATTCTTATTTATTTTGGAGGAGACTTATTTAGAACAACATCTTTAAGCTTAAAAGAAATAGAAATTATGCTATGTTGTGCATTTTCTGTAATACCAGTGGAGTTTTTTAGAAAGTTATATCTTAAAAGTAAAGGAAAACTTGGTTGTGTTTAAGAATTATTAGTTGTATAATATAAATCACTGGAGGAAATTATGGAAAAGCTTAGGATTATGAGTTTTGATTTAGATTCTTTTTCTTTAGTTAAAAGTAAAGAAGAAAGATCTAAAAGGGTAATAGATTATATAAAAAACATTGACATTGATTTTGCTTTGCTACAAGGTAATAAACACTTACTTTATAATGTTTTGTGTAATAGTGAAGATTATTTGGTTGAATATTTTTATAAAAATAATATGTTTTTAAAACATGCAAGAACTGAATATATAGATGATTATATGGGAGAAAATACTGGTGTTTATGTTTCTAGAATAGATAATCAAGATATTGCTCTTTATAATGTTAAAAAATATAGAAAAGAAAGTTTATGGGAATTTAGAAATATGCTTAAGGAATTTGAAAATGTAGAGCATAAAGTTGTGGCTGGGACATTACCAAGTGTAAATATAGAAAGTTTTTGTAATAAGTATAATCTTGATAATGTTTGTAGTGGACCTAGAAGCAATCATATTCTTGTGTCTAAGGAATTAGATGCTAGAGTAGTAGATAGACCTGTGATGGTTTCAGTTGATGCACAACCTATGGTTGTTGATATTACTTATAAGAAAGTTAGATAAGGAAGAGTGTTTATGGAAAATTTAAAAATACTTAGTATGAATTTAGGAAGAAGGTTTGTTCCTATTAAAGATAAAGGTAAAAGAAAATATTTAATGGACTTTATTAAAGCAGAAGATTATGATATTGTTATGTTACAAGGAAAGGCTATAACTACTAATATAAATTTTAGTAAAATGGATTGTGATGCTGTTACTTATTATAATAGAATGACTTTATTATATGATAAACCATTAAAAGGATATGATAGTGATTTTAAATCTAAAGTGGTTAGTTCTACTGTAATGTATAATAAAGACCTTATAGCATGTATTAATGTAAATTGTGATAATCCTAAAAATATGGAAGATGTTTATAAAGTATGTGAGGCTTATAGTAATCCTAATGCTACACATGCTTTAGAAACTAGAATAGTTGCAGGGAGACTTCCAAGAGAAGTTGATACAAATGAATTCTGTGATGCGTTTGATTTAGATGATATTTCTACTTTAGTAGGAGTGATGAGTCATGCAAAAAATAATAGAGAGATGGTGAATCATTTCTTTATATCAAGAGATTTAGAGGCAGAAAGCGTTCATAAGTTAGTAGGAATGACAGAAGTATATGGAATCGGAGAAGCTTATCCTATAGAGGTAACTTTAAAGAAAGTATTGAAGTAAATTAATTTGGAGTGAGATTATGGAAAATATAAGAATACTTAGTATGAATTTAGGAAGAAGGTTTGTTCCTGTTAAAGATAGGAAAAGAAAAGCTTATATAACAGATTTTATTAATGAAGAAGGTTATGATATTGTTATGTTACAAGGTGATAGTATAAAGCATAATATTAATTTAAAACAACCACAGTTAAATTCTTCTTATAATAAAATAGTTTATAATGATAAAGTTGCAACATTATATAAATCTAGTTTGCCTTTTGATGATGAAGTTATGGTTAATTTTTCTTATGATGTTCCTGTAACTTCTTCTATTTTTTCTTATAAAGATTTTCCTATGGCATTTATTAATGTTAATTGTGAAGCTCCTTATAATATAGATAGTGTGTGTGATATTTGTGATTCATTTGGTAATGATCGTTATCTGCCAACTAGGGTAGTAGCAGGAAGATTCCCAAGAGAAGTTAATATAAATAGATTGTGTCAGTTGCTAGCTTTAGATGATATCTCTACTTTAGTAAGACAGGAGATGTATGTTAAGAATAATAGAGAGATGTTAAATCATTTCTTTATATCTAGAAATTTAGAATGTATGAATGTTCATAAATTAACAGGAATGACAGAAATATCAGGAATAGGTGAAGCTTATCCTATAGAAGTTACTTTAAAGAAAGTTTTGAAATAACTTTCTTTTTCTTTAGTTTTCTGATAAAATTTTAAGTGTTTTGAGGTGATAATATGCTACAAGTAAGTAATGTTAGTTTAAGATTTGATAAAAGAGTTTTATTTGAGAATGTTAATTTGAAATTTACTAGTGGAAATTGTTATGGAATAATAGGTGCGAATGGAGCAGGTAAAAGTACTTTTTTAAAGCTTCTTACAGGGGAGATTGATACTACTACTGGGGAGGTTATTGTTAGTAAAGGAGAAAGAATCTCTGTATTAAAACAAGACCATTATCAGTATGATGATATGCGAGTACTTGATGTTGTTATTATGGGTAATGATAGACTTTATAAGATTATGAAAGAAAAAGAAGAGTTATATTCCCATACAGAGTTTACTGAGGAAGATGGATATAGGCTAGCTGACCTTGAAGCTGAGTTTTTAGATATGGATGGTTGGAATGCTGAAAACGATGCAGCGATTTTACTTACTAATTTAGGTATTAGTGATAAATACTTTGATAAAAATATGAAGGATATACCTGTTAAGTTAAGAGTAAAAGTAATGCTTGCTAGTGCTTTGTTTGGCAATCCTGATATACTTTTATTAGATGAACCTACTAATAGTTTGGATATTAATGCAATTAGTTGGTTAGAAGAGTTTATAATTAATTATCCTAATACAGTGATAGTTGTTAGTCATGATAGACATTTTTTAAATAAAGTTTGTACACATATTGTGGATATTGATTATGGTAAAATGAATTTGTATATAGGTAATTATGACTTTTGGTATGAATCTAGTCAACTTGCTTTAAAACAGATGAAGGAGACTAATAAAAAGAAAGAAGAGAGGATTAAAGAGTTGCAAGACTTCATTGCTAGATTTAGTGCTAATGCTTCTAAAAGTAAACAGGCAACTTCTAGGAAGAAAATGTTAGAAAAGATTGAACTTGAGGAAATAGTACCATCTTCTAGAAAGTATCCTTATATAGACTTTAAGATAACTAAGGGAATTGGTAAAGAAGTACTTAAAGTAGAGAATTTGAGTAAAGAAGTAGATGGTAAAAGAATTCTTAATAAAATATCATTTACAGTTTTACGTGGTGATAAAATTGCAATTGTTTCTGATAATGATTTAGCAAAGACAACACTTTTTGATATAATTGCAGGAATTACTAAATATGATAAAGGAGAAGTGGTGTTTGGTAAAACGATAGAACCTGGTTATTTACCACAAGATAATAATAGCTATTTTGAACAAGAAAAGAATATTTTAGAATGGTTAAGTCAATTTTATAAAGTTGATGATGATACCCATATAAGAAGTTTCTTAGGGAGAATGTTATTTAGTGGTGAAGATGTGTTTAAGAAAGTTAGTGTTTTATCAGGAGGAGAAAGAGCACGCCTGATGTTAAGTAAATTAATGTTAGAAGAGCCTAATTTTCTTATATTAGATGAGCCTACTAATCATTTAGATTTAGAGAGTATTACATCTTTAAATAAAGGGTTAGAAAATTTCCAAGGTGAATTAATATTGACTTCAAGAGATCATGAGTTAAATCAAACAGTTTGTAATAGGGTTATTGAAATATTAGATGATGGTTCTATTATTGATAGAAGACTATCATTTGATGAATATTATGAAAATAAGAATAAGTAGTTGCATATACCATCTTTTTTTGATAATATTAAGTTAACAAGATAGGAAAGGAAGTAATAGTTATGGCAAATTTAATTTATCAGGGTAAATTAATTCGTCAATTTTCAAAAAATCTGGGTTTACAATATGTTACCTGGGGGGGGGTCATTTAACCCTAATCTAAGTAATAAAATTACTTTCTTTCATAGTGTAAAAAGAAT
>CAMMWS010000034.1:0-15688 GCA_946500695.1 uncultured Mycoplasmatota bacterium
TAAATTATAAGTCTTATTTTTAGGTGGAAAATCTCCACACTTATTCTACACTAACTTTTAAAAAAATTACATCTTACTTATCTCAATTATCATATCCATATCATCATCATTAGCCATAATATTTTTATGTATCTCTTTACATTTTTCACACTTATAAATAATTTTATAAGTATCTTTAAACTTTTCAATACCAATAGGCTTTAATAGACCTTTACACTCATTTAATCTATCACCAGGCATAATATCAACATGTTTAGAGTAAAGACAATAGGGACAGTGATCTCTTGCACTATACTTTAAAGGTAAAACTTTCTTACCACAATTTTCACAAATAAATTCTTCATCTTTCATTGTAAATCTTTTCATAACTACTTCCTTTTTAATTTAATTTTTTTATATCTTCCATAATAATTTCGCACATATCTTTTAAAGAATCCTTTTCAAATGGGTTATCTAAATTATATTTATCAATAATTTCTTTTAACGATAAAGAACCACCATCTTTACATAAATTTATATATAAATCAAAAGCTTCTTTAATATCTTCTTTTTCTTTTTTATAAAATGATAAAGCGGTTAAATTATCAAGGGCATAATCTATCGTATAGAAAGGATCAATTATTCTATTAGTATCTGTTTGATATTCAGCACCTCTTTTGAAGTATTCATTATCATAACTATCTAAATTATATTGACGTCTTATATCTAGCCATTTTCTTTTTCTTTCTTTACTATCTAAATTATTATCATAAACAAAACTCCAAAAGTCATCAGCGATAGCCATATTTATCATTAAAGAAAGACTATTAGTTAAATGTTTAATTTTATATTTAACATCATCACTACCAAAGAATAAATCCATAAAAGGATACATTAAATATTCCATACTAGTAGAATGTATTTCGCAAATATCAAAAGTAGGCCATCTATTCTCATGAAATAATAAATCTTTACTTAAATATAGCTGATTAGAATGACCAAATTCATGAAAAATACTAGTTATATTACTTTCTAATCCCATATACTTCTTTATAAATAAAGGCACTTTATAATCGGGAAGGTAAGTAGTAATACCACCACTTGATTTATTTTCTCTATCATCCAAATCTATTAGATTTTCATCTAACATCATGCAAAGTAAATTATAACTTACTTTAGAATACTTTTTTAAGACAGTTTTAAAATTTTCTAAAATGTCATTTAAATTACCTATAACTTTAGCATTCCCATCTTTAAATAAGTAATTACTATCATAATATTCTAACTTTTCTAATCCTAATCTTTCTTTTTGCTGTTCTTTTAATAATTTAAATAGAGGAACAACATATTTTTTTATTTCATCTTTAAAAATAGCTAAATCTTCTTTACTATAACCTAAACGATTCATTTTTACAAAAGACATTTCACTATAAGAATTAAAACCAAGAGCTTTAGCTATAGAGTTTCTAACATTAATTAATTCATCTATAACTACATCCATTTCTTTTTCTAAACTTTCTAATATTTCAAATCTCTTATCATATGCTTTTTTTCTTAAGTCTCTATCATCATTATTATAGTAGATATTAAGTGAAGAAAGATTTATCTCTTTATCTAAGAACTTAAACTTTGTACCAATAATTAATCTTTGATACTTAGAACATAATTCTTTTTCTCTAGTTTGTAAAGAAGTAGTTTTTTCATTTTTTAGTCTTGCTTGATTAGCTGCTGTATCAAGAGTTCTCTTACCAACGAACTTTTCTAATTTTTCTTTATTTTTAGATGAAGATAAAGCTTTATAATAATCGTAGATTAAGTTATTGATAATAGGTTCATATTTTCCCATAAGCTTTTCTGATTCTAAATATTTTTCATCTTTAGTATCCTTTAAATAGCCAATATAACTAATCCAATATAAAGTTAAGTAATGATCTCTAACTTTATTAAATTCAATAATTAGTTCCTTTTCTTTATCAAAATTAGGACAACTCTTTAATTCTTCAAGAATTCTTTTTAAACTAATTTCTATATCTTTCATTGTATCTTCATTAATAATTACTTTTTCTAATGTTTCTTTTATTTTCATAATTAACTCTCCATCTAATAATGATATTATATAATTATTTCTTATCTTTATCAATTAGGGAGTTTTAAGTTATTATCTTCTGTTAATTCTATATAGTTTTCACTAGTAACAATAGGCTTTTCTAATTTTCTTTCTATTTCTTTTTTAGCACTATTTATTACACTACCTGCTTCACTCATATCATTTTTTAATTCTTTTAATCCTTTACTATCATTTTTCTTATGAAACTCTACTGCAGTTGCTTCCCCTAAGTTAGTTAAAGCTAGTTCTATATTAGTCATGGAATCTCTTAAGTTTTGTCTATCATTCAGTCCTTTAATATTTTTATATTCTTTAGCAGTTAAACCAAACCCACTTTTGTATATTTCATTTGTTAAAATAGCATAGTCTATACCATTTTGAACGCCACGTTCTTTCCACTCATCAGTCAAACTATGTCTAGTAGTGATTCCTCTTTCTCTCATATTTATCCATGATTTAGAGTAGCCTTTCTTTTCATATATTTCTTTCATCCTATCCATAGCAAGTTCTGGATTTTGAATCTCTTCAATTCTTTCACTACCAACTTTGGCAAGCCATCTTTTAAAAGGTTCAGCTTTTTTAGATGGAATAGACTGAATTATCCTTAAAATACCTTCTGTATCAGCACAATCTGTTTTATATTTTTTACCGTCAGATGATTCTATTTTCAGTTGTCGACAAATTGTCGACAACTGAATTTTTTCTTCTTCCTTCACTCTCTGCTTAAGTCTATACCAATAATCCCTTGGATCTTTAGAATCGGTTAAGGCAAAGACAACATCAACAACACTAAAGTACCACTTGCCTTCCTCCCAAGTCCTTCTTATTTCTTGCTCTTCGAATAAAGCTAATTTGTAATTCATAATATCTCATATCCTTCTTTATATTTATCATTATTTCTAAAAAGTCTAACCTAATGGTATATACAATTTGTACCCACTCTTGGTTTGAATTTAATTTTTTAGAGCAACAAGACTATTTTACTTTCCATAATATACAAACTCCTTTCATATATATCTTTTGCTATCCTCAACAACTTTTTTCGCAAAAACTCAAAATTTATAGAAAAATATTTCTTTGTAAGCAAGTGTCGACAAAATGTCGACATTTAATGTAAATAATTTGAAAAAAGTCTTTATCCTTGCTATAATACAACTAGAAAGGTAAGGAGCTTATTATGGATTTAAAATTAGACGTATTTGAAGGACCACTTGATTTGCTCCTTCACTTAATAAAAGAAAATAAAATGGATATTTTTGATATTGAAATAGAAAGTATTACTAAACAATATTTAGATTACATTCATAAAATGAAAGAACAAAACCTAGATATAGCATCTTCCTACCTCGTAATGGCAAGTGAACTTACTTTAATAAAAGCTAGGATGTTACTTCCAAGACCTAAAGTAGATGAAGAAGTAGAGGAAGAAGACCCAAGAGAAGAGTTAGTGGCAAGACTTTTAGAATATCAAGCCTATAAAGAGATAACTAAGACATTAAAGGAAAATGAAAGTAAAAGACAAGAGATTCATACTAAACTACCAGAAAATATTAATAATTATATAGAGAAAAATACTGTGATAACAGGAGAAGGCTCTCTTGATTTATTAGTAGATGCCTTTAAGAAGTTTTTAGTAAGAAAAAGTGAAGAGAAGCCTTTATCTACTAAAGTAACTATGAAAGAAATAACAGTATCAAGTAGAAAACTAGAGATAAAAAGTATCTTAAAGAAAGAAAAAAAGGTAAGTTTCTTTAAGCTTTTCCCTGTATATACAAAAGAATATATAGTGGCAACATTTTTAGCAATACTTGATATGGCTAGAAATAAAGAATTATTAATTAAACAAGAAGAATTATTTAGTGATATTATCGTAGAGGGGGTATCATAATGAATTTAAAAGCAGTATTAGAAGGATTACTCTTTGTCATAGGTGATGATGGACTTGACCTTGATGAGATAAGTAGAGTATTAGAAATCTCTAAAGATGATGTTAAAGAATTAATTAAAGAGTTACAGAATGATTATCAGAAAAGTGATAGAGGTATTAGAATAGACTTTCTAGGAGATAAATTAAAACTAACTACTAAGAAAGAACATAATATGTATTATCAAAAACTATTAACTACAGAAGATAATACAACTCTTAGTCAAGCAGCATTGGAAACACTTGCCATCATTGCTTATAATCAACCTATTACAAGAGTTAAAGTAGATGAATTAAGAGGAATATCTAATAATCATATTATAAGAAAGTTAGTTGCAAAAGGTCTTATTAAAGAAAGTGGTAGAAGTAATATGCCAGGTAGGCCAATTCTATATGAGACTACTAGTGAGTTTTTAGATTATTTTGGTCTTTCTTCAATAGATGAACTTCCTGATATGAGAGATTTCTTAGAGGAAGAAGAAAAAGATACAGAAGAAGATGTAGACTTATATCAATCTAAATACAAAGAAAATTAATATATACAGATTATAGAAAACTATGCTATAATCTAGTTATGCCTGTATGGCGGAATTGGTAGACGCGGTAGACTCAAAATCTACTTCTAGCAATAGAGTTCCGGTTCGAGTCCGGATACAGGCACCACTTTAGAAATCTGTTCGAACTATTCGAACGTTGATATATAGTTCAGCCTGAAATATGACTGATTTTTATTTTGTATGTAAATATATACTGGTAATTTTGATACTTTTGTCAAAATACCTAGAGAGTTAAATGTTTTGTTAGATATAAAATATAGTTCTAAAATCACAGAAAGTCAAAAATAAAAAAGATAATTAAAATGAAAAAAATAAAAGAAGAAACACGAGAAAACATATGGATTTTTTGCTTATTATTAATGATAATTATGCTTCTTCAAAAGGTCATGAAAATGGCATAGAAAAGACGATTATGATATTGGTATCTAATCGCCTTTTATTACATACTTTTTCCTTTAGTATTTGGAATGGATTTGCAATCACAACATGGGATACGTTCGCTTCCCTCAGGTACAGCAACTCTACATTCTCCAAGTATTTGTGCTCGACTTAAATCTGATGTAGCAATATCTAACATCTTTAAAGCATTAGGATTTGCTTCTATTTCACTTAAACTTTTATGTTCTTGTGTGCCAGTATCAATTCCAAAATTCACACTTATACCAATTTCCCCTACTTGTGTTTGTGGAGAAAAATTTGCCATAATAATATTTTCTCCAACAGGTGGTGCATAAACAGAAATATTATCTACTGTAAATGAGTTGTTTTTATGTGAATAGCCAAAATTCACACTGACACATCCAGATTGAGGAAACCCATATTGTATTATATATCTATAATCACCTTCTTGTTCTTTATTTGGATTGCTTATTTGGTCAATGCTAAAATGTTGATTTGAAGGTAAAGCAATTTCCTTACCATAATATTTTAATGATGTTCTAAAGAAACTTTCTATTTTTTTAGATGCTTGATTATCTCCGTTTGCCATTTTATCTCAACTCCTTATATATCAATATTAACATAAAACAATAATTTTTAATATATCTTTTGTATTTTGGTAAAAGTTGTAAATATTTATGACACCTGCATCAGATTAATTGTTGTTCGAACTTTTATAGTTCGTTTTATTTGTTCTAGAATGCATTAAGTGTATTGAATTTTAACAAAAGATTGATATAATAAAAGCCATTAAGGAAGTGACATGATGAACTATATACAAATAGGTAATATAAATTTACAATATGATGAATCAATTACTGATATAGAAAGAATTTTAAGAATTATAAAACTAAATAGATTTTTATTTGAAGACTATATGGGTAAAACTATTTCACTTGTTAAGGAAAATTTATCTGATAATAATATAGTTTATGTGACTAATTTTGATGAGTTCTTTGATAATCTTTTAAAACAACTTTTAAATGATACTAAGTTTATTTTTTCTTTAAATCAGCCTGAATTATTACCAGCACTATATATTCAATTACTTGTAAAGGAAGAATCTAAAAATGGAGAAACATTTATTCAAGTAAATGATAATATAACAGATGAAATGCTTTGGTTTATAATTGCTTGTAAATTTTTTAATTGCAAAAACCAGTTTGATGAATTATCAAATTTTCTAAAAAAACGTAATGATAAAGAACATATTTTTGGATGGTTAAAGCAAACACAAAGATTTAATACATATAACTATTTATTAGAATTAGCATTAAACACTTTAAAGGAATATGACTTTTATTTTTATAACAATATTGATGAAATATTTTCTAAAATGAATGAAAAAAATTTTGATTATGCAATTTCATCTAAAAATTCAAGTTATAAGTTACAAAAAATATCTTTAGAAGATTTAGAAAATATATTTTTTGGTTACTTAGATAAAATAAAAGCTCCAAAAGAGTGGGAAAATATATATATTGATTTAAAAAACAATGATAGAATAATATTTGAAGAATGCAAAGACGGTAAAGATAAGTCTGAGTGGTTTATAGATGATGATGGTATTAAAAAAATTAAAGTAACTACTGATGGAACAATTAAGGTCTTTATTTCCTTTGTTCATGAATTCATTCATTATATTTCTTTGCAAAAAAATAGGCCTCCATTCTCCTTATTAGAATTTCCATCAATATACTATGAAAGGGCTGCAGCTATTTATTTAATTGATATTGGCTTTGATAAAAATATAATAAAAAGTGTTATTAAAGATAGAAATAAAAATAATTTTGGTGTATATTATGATTTATTTGGCCTTCTTCTTGATATATGTAGATATAATAAAAAAGGAAATATAATTAGAGAAGAAAAAATAGAATTGCTTAAGAATGCAACAGAAAAGACAAATGAATGTATAGAAAATCTAATTAATATTTCTTTAGAAGAAGGAAACCCCATAGATGATTTACAATCTTTAATAATAAAAGATTGTGATTATGGTAAAAAAGTTGATAATGAATGTGACTATTATATAATGCAATTTATAAAAAAAGGCGTTTTAGTATTAGATGGATATCAATATTTAACAGATAGTTATTTAGCAGATAGTGTACTAGAAAAAGAAGATGATGATACTATTCTAGATAAAATGGTTTTTATTACTGAAAACTTATCTAATTTTAATATTAAAACTATATCAAAATATCTAGGAATTGAAGATACTTTTATTAAAAAATCAAAAAGAAAAAATCTAACAAACAAAAAAATTTAACATATATTTTAGCTGCTGAATTTGACCTGATTAAGAGAAATTTTTCTACAGTTAAAGCTAAAAGTATAGTATACTTATCTTGAATATGGAGGTAATGATATGGCTAAGAAAATTGCAATAATTGAAATAGGAAGCAATAATACTAAGACTCATATTTATGAAAATGATAATTTAGTTAAAGAAAATAATGTGACGATAGAATTTAAGAAGAATTATAAAAAAGAAAATAAAATTAAATCTTCCAATTTAGATAAGTTATATGATGTAATTAAAAAGGCATTAGACCAAACTAAAGATGTTCATATATATGGCTGTAGTATTTTTAGAAATATAACTAAAGAAGAATTAGACGAGATTAATAAATTATTAAAAGAAAAATTCAACCTAGAAATTGAAGTAGTATCTCAAGAAGATGAGGCAAAGTATACTGCTTTAGGATGTTATAACAATATAAAATATGATGGTAATATATGTATATTTATTGGTGGTGGAGGTTCAATTGAGTTAATCTTTGTTAGAAATGGACAAATTATTGATAAAAAGTTTTATGACTTTGGAGTTGTTGATGTTACTAATAAATTTAGTAGTTTAAAAGATGATGTTCCAACTTGTACTTTTGATGAAGCTTATAATTATGTAGATAACTTAATTGGAGACTTAGAGACTAAAGCCGATATTTTAATATTAGCAGGTGGTGATCATCTATATTGGTATAATAATGCTAGATATGATTTGCTTGCTAATACTTTATATGAAAATGATAATCAAAAATATATGCTTACAAGAGATATGAGTGATACTTATGATAGAGATGCTTTAGTTACATCACTTAATAAAATAAGAGATAATAGTGATAACCCATTATGGTTTGATGGTTCAAGAGCAATGAAAGTAATAACTAATTTAATATCTCATAAAGTAGATGTCAAATATATAGTGCCTACAAAGATAAATATGGAAGAAGGATTGAAGATAGTATTAATTAAATAAAATAATGCTATTTTTCTTTGCCAAAATTAACCTCATGTAGTATAATATAGCAAAAAAAGTGGGGGATATTATGGAAGTAAAAGAAAAGAGTATGTATCATTATCACAAACTAGGACTTTACGATGATATATGGCAAGTAGGTAATGAAATTATAGTAGATAATAATTTTAATTCTTTTTGTGGAAGTATTGTTGATAAATTTACTACTGCTGTTAAATGTGAAAATGGCATATTTTCTTTAGAAAAAATTATAGATGAATATTTAGATGATATTGGTATAGAAAATGTTGATTTGAAAACTATTACAAATCTATTAAAAGCTTCTAGTGACATTATAACAAAAGCTGATATGTATAATAGAGAATTAATGTTAGAAAAATATAGATTAGAAAACAGTCCTAACTTGCCTAGTAGATTACACTCTATTTGGTTAGCAGATAAGGAAAGTTTAAATTTTTGGGAAGGACAATTAAATGGTAGAAGAAAATTAAAATTATATAGAGTATCAGTAACAGGTAATTTGTTTAAGTCAAGTGATAGTTTTATTCCTGATGATGAATTAACTGCTAAAGAAATGTATGAAGCATCATCAGCATATTGGAATCCTATATTTAAAGAAGAAGATTTATGTGAAGCTGAGTATTTATTCCAAGGTAAAGTAAAGGTTTTAGAGAAAATTAAATAATAATGATGTATAATCAGAATATAAGGATGTGATAAAATGTTAACCCCTAATAATTTTAAAGATTACGAACTTATAGATGCTTCTAATGGTGAAAAACTAGAACGTTTTGGTAAATATATACTATTAAGACCAGACCCAACTATAATATGGGATAATGGAAATTTATTAGAAAAATATAAAGGTATGATAGATGCTGTATACTATCGTTCTAATAAAGGAGGAGGACACTGGGAAAATTTAAAAAAGATTCCTAGTACCTGGACTATTAATTATAAAAACCTAACTTTTAACATTAAACAAATGGGCTTTAAACATACTGGAATATTCCCAGAACAAGCCGTTAATTGGGATTATATGATGAATAAAATAGAAAAAGCTAAAAGGCCTATAAAAGTATTAAATCTTTTTGGCTATACAGGTTGTGCTTCCATCGCTTGCCTTAGTAAAGGAGCTCATGTTACTCATGTAGATGCATCACGTGGAATGGTAGAAGTTTGTAAAGAAAATGCCATATCTTCTAATCTTAAAGATAAACCTATTAGATATTTAGTAGATGATGTTCTTAAGTTTGTTAAAAGAGAAATAAGAAGAGGCAATACTTATGATGCTATAGTTATGGACCCACCAAGTTATGGTAGAGGTGCTAATGGAGAAGTATGGGATATAGAAAAAGATCTTGCTAATCTTGTTAATCTTTGCTTGTCTATATTAAGTGATAAGCCACTATTCTTTATCATTAACTCTTATACTACAGGCTTATCTAAAACATCCTTAGAAAATCTTTTACTAACAACAATAAATAGAAAATATAAAGGTATTGTCTCTAGTGATGAAATAGGTCTTAAAATAAAAGATAATAACCTAGTATTACCTTGTGGTATTTATGGAAGATGGGAAAGTTATGATTAATATTTTATATGAAGATAATCATCTATTAGTAGTAGAGAAAAAAGTAGGAATATTAAGTCAAAGTGATGGTACTAATACTCCTGATATGCTAACTATTTTGAAACAATATTTAAAAGAAAAATATAATAAACCTGGTAATGTCTATTTAGGACTAGTTCATCGTCTTGATAAAAATGTAGGAGGAGTAATGGTCTTTGCCAAAACTTCTAAAGCTGCTAGTAGACTATCAGAACAAATTAGAAATAAAGAGTTTTCTAAAAGCTATTTAGCTGTTTGTAATGGCATTATTAAAGGAGATGGAAAGTATCTTGATTATTTAAAAAGAGAAGAGTATCGCAGTTTTATAGGAACTAAAGATAATGGTAAATTTGCTAGTCTTACTTTTAAAGCTCTTGCTAGTAAAGATAATACTACACTTCTTAAAATAAATTTAAAAACAGGACGTCATCACCAAATAAGAGTTCAATTCGCTTCTCGTAATCATCCTTTATTAGGAGATGATAAGTATGGTAAAAAAGGTGCCTTTCCTATCGCTTTGTATGCTTATAAATTAGCATTCACACATCCTACTACTAAAGAAAAACTAGAGTTTACGTCATTACCGACAGAAGGGTATTTTTCTTATTTTCATGATTTAATGAAAAATATTGACAATTAAGTAAAGACGTGGTAATATTCTAGTATCTTCTTAAAAAGAAGTGCATATAATGAAATATAAAATATTATGATAAAAACAGTGAAGAAGAAAAGTATATAAACATTTATTTAAAGCGAATCTAGGATGGTGTAAGCTAGAGAAATAAAGTTTATAGAAAGAACACTTCAGAGTTGCTTACCGAAAGAATTAATTCAAGTAGACTAAGCCGGGAAGTATGCCGTTATCAAGTACAGGGTTTGATGGAACCTATAAAAGTGATCATAATATCTATGATAAATTGGGTGGTACCGCGGAAGGTTAAAGACTAGTTTCGTCCCAAAGTTTTGGGAAATGTAACTAGTCTTTTATTATTCTAAGAAAGAAAGGTATTGATTTATTATGGATGAGAGAAAAAGAAAAATTATTGTAGGAAGATCTTTTTGTGAATATTTAGAAGAACATGATATTCACTATGATTATTGTATTAAGCATAAAGAAGTATTAGGATGCGATGAGTCTGCTAATTACTATGATCGCTATAAATATTTTATTGGTGATGACTATTGTATCTGTAAAAACTTATTTTTAAAAGAAAGAAAAGGAGAGAAGAGAACCTTCTTAGTAATAGTTCCAATGGAAAAACAAGTTGATTTAAAAGAATTAAAAGAAAGATTAGGAACTAGTAAATTAGAGTTTGCAAGTAGTGCAAAAATGCAAGATTTATTACAAACAACCCCGGGAAATGTGTCAATTTTTAACTTAATATTTGATAAAGATAAAAAAGTAAATATAGTTTTAGATCAAGATTTATTTGATAGTAAGTTATTAGCTTTCCATCCTCTATATAATGGCATGAGTATATTTTTGAAAGAAAAAGAAGTTCGTAAATTCTTAGATTTTTGTAATAGAGATTACTTAGTAGGAGCGGTTCCAACAAGAGAAGCTTTACCTGAAAAAACAAATGTATTAAGTGCTTAAAAGTAATCGCTTTTTACAACTTTTGTCTAACGCTGTAAAAAATATTTGCTTTTTATCCCTTTTTTTGCTATGATTTAAGTAGTATAAGATAAGGGAGATGGAAGTTATATGATACTAGCCAATTTTGATTTAAGTTTTTTCACAACAATTCCAGGTATGTTAATTACTGGAGGAGTTTTATTACTTTTAATTGCATTAATTATCTTTATTGCTACTGGTAGTAAAAAAGGAAAGAAAAATAAAAAGGAAGAGAGTGTTGAGCCGGCAGTTAATGAAGCACCTACAGTCGAAAGTGGCGTTGCTACTCTAGATGCAACACCTTCTGTAACACCAGTAGAATCAACAAATAATATAGGAACTAATCCTACTGTCGTTGCGGGAGAACCAGTTCCTGCCACACCTGAGGTTCAAAGTGAACCAGCTCCTGTTGTAGAAAGTACTCCTACTCAAACAGTAGAACCAAATCCTATGGTTAACGGAGCACAACCAATCGTAGAAACACCTGAAACAGTAGGTATTTCAACTGAACCAATTAATAATCCTGTTGGTATAACTGCTACTAATGAAAATAGTGTACCGACAGTTGAACCAGCTATTTCTAACGAAATGCCTCAAGTTAATCAAACAGTTGCTTCTGTTGAACCTGTTCAAATCGTTGCAGAAGAACCAACGGTAGGAACTCCAAATATTCCTGCTAATAACGATGCTCCAACAACGGTAGCAGATTCTCCTGCTATTACAATAGTAAATGAAGAACCTAATGAGCAAACGGCTCCAACAGTGGAAGAAGAACCAAAACCAATTTATGGTGGAGTTAGTCCTGTAATACCAAAGATTGAAGTAGCAGGAGAACAACACCGTCCTATATATGGTGGTGCTAATCCATTAGAGAATACACAAAGTATTCCAATTACTAATAGACATGTAGAACCTGAGTCTCCAGCGATTCCTACTATTACACCAACTGTAGAAACACCAAAGGAACCTGACTTAGGCACTATTTCTACTCCTAAAGTTGAAACTAATCAGGTAGAGCCTGTTATACCAACAGTTGCTGTAGAAACGCCTAAAGTAGAACCAGCTAAAGAGCCAACTGTATCTAATGGTGAGCCTAAAAAAGAAGAAGTAGAGAGTTTATTCTAAGAGTAATTTTACGCATTTTTGTTCTTTCTTTTAAGACTTGTTCATACAATAAGTTAGAATAAGAAAGGATGATAAAATTATGGAAACACTAAAAGTTTCATCAAAATCAAACCCTAACTCAGTAGCAGGGGCACTAGCCAATGTTTTTAGAGCAAATGGCAGTGTAGAAATACAAGCAGTAGGAGCAGGTGCTTTAAATCAAGCAATTAAAGCCGTAGCAATAGCAAGAGGCTTTCTAGCGCCAGCAGGTAAAAATATCGTCTGTATACCAGCTTTTACTGATATAGCAATCGATGGAGAAGAAAGAACAGCAATAAAACTTATAATTGAAACAAAGTAAAAAACACTTGTAAAAAATAAAAATAATGCCTATAATATAAATAAGTCGATGACAAGAGACAATGTTAAGACCTTTTTTGATAGAGACATTGTGGTTGGTGGAAACAATGAAAAAAACTTAACTATCTCCTCTTCAGATGATATTTATATCCGGGCATTACCGTTATCTAAATTAAGTATAATAAGGATGGCACCGCTTTACTCCATAAAGCTCCTTAGAAGCCATTCTTTTTTTGTTAGGAGGGATTTTATGTTTGATACACATCATGATTTATTATCAATTTGTTTTCTTTCTTCGAAATATAAATCTTTTAATTATTTGGAGAAAATGAAGAAAACTATTAATAGTAATAATATTGTTGGTGTCTTTTGCAATCTATATTTTATGAACAGTGAAGAAATGGAAGAGGAATTCAAAATTAAAGCAAAAGAAATTAATGTTCTTTCAATGTTTCAAGAAAGCAAAAAAATGTATGATAATCATTTTTCTTGCCCTTCGTTATATAGTATTGAAGGCTGTGATTACATAAAAGGCGAAGAAGAATTAGAACAGTTATATAAAGCTGGCCTTGATGCTTTTTTACTAGTTTGGAATAATAAAAATAGTTATGGATCAGGAAATCGTAGTGATAGTGGTTTAACTGAAAAAGGGAAAAATTTCTTAAGAAAAGGTATTGAACTTGGAATGGGGATAGACTTATCACATGCTAATCAAAAAACATTTTTCGATATGATTGAAGTGATTAAGGAAGAACAAAAGAAAGGTAAAGAAGTAATTTGTTATGCAAGTCATTCTAATAGTTATGAATTGTGTCCTCATAAGAGAAATTTGACTAAAGAACAGCTTCTTGCTTTAAAAGAAGTTGGTGGTATGATAGGACTAGTTAGTTATCCAGAATTTGTAGGCAATAAAAATCGTTCTAAGTACATAGAACATATTAAATATATGGTTGATATTTTTGGTATTGATAAGGTTATGGTTTCTAGTGATAATATGAACTTTGTTTCAATTATCGATTCAAAGGATAATGAAGAGCATGGAATTTATAACTATGATACAATTGCTACAGAATTAAAAGAAGATTTACTTTCGGTCTTTTCCTTAGAAGATACAGAAAAAATTATGGAAAAGAATGCAAAAAAAATATATGATAGAATAAAGGAGAGAAGAAAAAATGTTAGATATTAAATTTGTAAGAGAAAATAAAGAATTAGTTAAAGAAAATATTAAGAAAAAGTTTCAAGATGAAAAACTACCTCTAGTAGATGAAGTAGTAGAATTAGATGAGAAAATTAGAAGTTTAAAACAGGAAGGTGATGAATTACGTAAAAAGCGTAATGAAGAGAGTAGTTCTATTGGGCTTTTAATGAAAGATAAAAAGATAGATGAAGCCAATAAAAAGAAAGAAGAAGTAAAAAAGATTAATGAAAAATTAGTAACTATAGAAGAAGATGAAAAAAATCTTAATGAAGAGCTAAGAAGTAAGATGATGGTAATTCCAAATATTATGGATAAAACTGTTCCAATAGGTAAAGATGATAGTGAAAATGTAGAAGTAGAACGTTTTGGAGATGCATATAAACCTAAGTTTGAAATACCATATCATGCTGATATTATAATGAGACTTAACGGTATGGATAAAGAAGCTGCTGGAAGAACATCTGGCGAAGGTTTTTATTTCTTAACAGGAGATGTTGCAAGACTTCATGAAGCGATGATTGCCTATGCAAGAGATTATATGATAGATAAAGGTTTTACTTATTGCGTTCCACCTTTTATGATTCATAGTGATGTTGTAACAGGAGTTATGTCTTTCCCTGAGATGGAAGCAATGATGTATAAAATAGAAGGTGAAGACTTATACCTAATTGGTACCAGTGAACACTCTATGATAGGACGTTATAAAGGGCAAATTATTAAAGAAGAAGACCTGCCTTTAACTCTAACATCATATTCACCATGTTTTAGAAAAGAAGGAGGTTCTCATGGCCTAGAAGAAAGAGGACTTTATCGTGTTCATCAATTTGAAAAAGAAGAGATGATTGTTATTTGTAAACCAGAAGACTCTATGGACTGGTATGAGAAGATGTGGCGTTATACTGTTGAAGTATTTAGAAATATGAATGTCCCAGTTAGACAACTAGAATGTTGTAGTGGTGATTTAGCTGATTTAAAAGTAAAATCATGTGATGTTGAAGCATGGAGTCCAAGACAACAAAAATACTTTGAAGTAGGTAGTTGTTCAACTTTAGGAGATGCTCAAGCAAGAAGATTAGGAATTAGAACAAAAGGAGAAAATGGCACTTACTTTGTTCATACTTTAAATAATACTGTAGTAGCATCACCACGTGGCTTAATTGCCGTAATTGAAAACAATTATAACGAAGATGGTAGTGTAACAGTACCAGAAGTATTAAGACCATATATGGGAGGTTTAGAAGTAATCACTCCTAAAAACAAATAAAATATAGCTAGGATATCTAAAAGTGTCATCTGAATAGGATGGCACTTTTATTCATATTCCTATTTCATAACATAAAAAACCGTTGATGAAATTTAATTTCATCAACGGTTTTTTTATTCACAAAGTACAATACTTTGAGAAGAATAGAAGTAACTAGATATCTTATAAGAAAATTTCCATAAATTAGTCAAAACAAAAGATTAAAAATTAAGCGACGGAGTCTAAATTTATCGGAAAGCATAATTAATAGTCAATAACACTATGT
>CAMMWS010000035.1:0-14688 GCA_946500695.1 uncultured Mycoplasmatota bacterium
GTCTTCATTGACGGTTTTTGTCGTGTCATAATTTTGTCATTTTATTTTCAACCTTCCTCCTATCTATCTTTAGTCCAAGAAAATTCATCTTTATTTTGATGTTTATAACCTATAATTGGAAATCTACTATCATCATTACTTTTACTTATAAATACTTGAATATCATAATATGCTTTCTGATCTTCTTCTAAATTATCAGTAATAGATGTAGTTAAAGCTTTAGCAGGATCAAGTTCAACATCATCATTAACTGTGATAAGAACATTTAAAATTCTACCTTGAATATCACAGCTAGCCTCGCTAACTTCATCTCTTTCTTCTAGTGCACTTACTATATCATCTTGCTCTTTCTCTGTTATTTCTACTTCTTCTATTCCATCTAGTCTATCACCATAGATAGCGGTAGCTTCATTTGGAAAGAAAGTTAATTTAACAGCAAATACTAAAATTACAAAGATTACACAAATTATAAATGTAACTACAACAAGTTTGTTATTTTTAATAAATTTTTTCACTTTTATCACTTCCTAGTATAATTATTATATAATATTATTTATAAGTTATCAATTATTTATTTAACTCTTTAACTAACATATCACTAGCTTTTTTAGGATTGACACTTCCTTTGGTTTCTTTCATAACCTGACCCATTAAGTATTTTAAAGCTCTATCATGACCACTCTTATAGTCATTTACACTATCAGGATTATTCTCTATTACTTTAGTAATAATTTCGTTAATAAAGCTATCATCTGTAATATTTTGAATATTGAATTCTTTCTTTAATTCAGCAAGAGTCTTATCTGTTTCCATTAAAGAATCTATTAAATCTTTAATATTTTTATTAGATAACTCTCTACTTTCAAGATTTTCAATTACTTCTACTAACTTTTCATATGATAATTTAGTATCAGTTATTACTTTATTATGTTTATTTAAGTATGAAGATATATCTGAAAGTAATAAATTAACGGCTGTAACATAATTGGTTTTAAATTCTAGTAGTCCTAAGAAATAATCATTTAATGAACGATTAGCGATTAGTTTTTCTATTTGTAAAGATGTAAGTCCTACTTCTTTATATTTTTCTCTTAACTCATCAGGTAATAAAGGTAATGCCTTAAGTGAATCTTCAATAAATTCATCTGTAACGACAAGATAAGGAATATCTGGTTCTATAAAATAACGATAATCATTACCTGTTTCTTTAACACGCATAAGAATAGTTTCGCCTCTTCTTTCATCAAATCTTCTTGTTTCTTCTCTTATGACTCCACCATTTTCTAAGGCTTCTTCTTGTCTTTCTATTTCTTTATCAAGAGCAAGACCAACATTATGAATTGAACTAATATTTTTTATCTCAGTTCTTGTTCCTAACTTTTCAGTTTTACTAATAGAGACATTAGCATCACATCTCATGCTTCCTTCTTCCATTTTACAGTCACTGATATTAGCGTAAAATAATAGTTCTCTTAATTTTATAAGATAGACAATCGCTTCTTTACTATTACTAATACAAGGTTCAGTTACGATTTCGATTAAAGGTACACCGGCTCTATTGAAATCAAGAAGACTTACATTGCCACGGTGAGCACTTTTGCAAGTATCTTCTTCTATATGAATATCAGAAATTCCTATTTTCTTCTTTATACCATCTACTTCTATTTCGACATAGCCATTAGTTCCAATAGGAGTTCTATTTTGGGTTATTTGATAATTTTTAGGATTATCTGGATAAAAATAGTTTTTACGATCAAAATGCATTTTACGAGTAATATTACAGTTTAGAACTTTACAAGCTCTAATACCTTGTCTTATTATTTCTTTGTTAAGAGTTGGTAAGGTACCTGGATAGCCTAAATCAATTACATTAACAGAAGTATTAGTAGCCATACCATAGGTATTAGCACTACTAGAAAAAAGTTTACTATTACTTTTTATTTCTACATGTACTTCAAGTCCCATAGTAGGAATATAATTACTCACTTAAAACACCTCCTCAAGAAAACTGGCTAATTTATAAATAGTTGCTTCATCAAAAGCTTTACCAATAATATGTAAACCTATAGGCATATTATTACTGTTTTTACCAACAGGAATAGATAGCCCAGGAAGTCCTGCCATATTAACTGGTATAACTAGGACATCATCCATAAAAGCTTTATGGGGATCATCTGCTGATGTTCCAATAAACGGGGCGATTCTAGTTGTAGTTGGACCAATTATTAAATCATAATCTTTAAAAATGCGATTAAACTCTTTAGTAATATCATCGCGTACCATTAGAGCCTTATCATAATATACTTTAGCATTTTCTCCACTTAAAATATAAGAACCAACCATAATTCTTCTTTTTACTTCATCACCAAAGCCTTCTCCTCTTGTTTTTCCATACATTTCATCTACACTATCTACATCACTTGCTCTAAAGCCATAGCGAACGCCATCAAAACGGGCTAAGTTACTACTAGCTTCTGCCATAGCAATTATTTGATAAAGGTTAACAGCAGTGTCTAAGTATCTCATATCAACTATATCAACAACTGCTCCATTTTGTTCTAAGTAATTAATAACATCCTTTATTCTATTACTTATTTCTTTATCAACAATGTCACTGATAAAGAATTTAGGTAAAGCTATTTTCATACCTTTAATGCTCTTCCCTATTAGTCTTGTAAAATCTTCTTTGTCTTTTTTAACACTAGTAAGATCATTTTCATCTTCTCCTACTAAGATATTTAAAAGAGAGGCATTTTCATAGACAGTTCTAGTCATTGGTCCTATTTGATCTAAGCTTGATGCGAAAGCGACTAAACCATAACGAGAAATTCTTCCATAGGTTGGTTTCATACCAACAATACCTGTATAACTAGCAGGTTGTCTTATACTTCCACCTGTATCACTACCAAGAGCAAGAGGGACTAAAGAAGAAGAAACAGCACTAGCACTACCACCAGAACTACCTCCAGCAGTTCTTTTTTTATCGTGAGGATTTAAAGGGGCTCCAAAATAGCTTGTTTCACTAGTTGAACCCATAGCAAATTCATCCATATTGGCTTTACCTATAATAAGCATTTTATTTTCTTTAATTTTTGTAACAACAGTAGCATCATAAATAGGAATAAAATTATCTAAAATATGTGATGCACAGGTTGTTTTTAAATCTTTAGTTATAATATTGTCTTTAACAGCAATAGGAATACCAAAAAATAGATTATTAGGATCTACTTCACCAAGGTTTTTAGCTTCTTCTCTTACTTTATCATTTATGGTGATAAAAGCATTTAAGTCTTTATTTTCTTCTATTCTTTTTAAGGCTTCATCTACTAAATCAAGAGGAGTTATTTCTTTTTTTACTAATAACTCATGTATTTCTTTTATATTTAAATCTAAATATTTATTCATTTATCATCACCGGTACTTCTATAAAACTTCCATTCTTTTTAGGAGCATTTATTGTTGCATCTTTCGCACTTAACATATCTCCTACAACATCTTCTCTTAATTTAGCATTCTCTTCTATTGGTGTATACATCATTTCATCATCAAAATCTTTTACATCTTTTATCTTATCTATATCATCCATTAATACTTTAAGTTGGACTCTAAACTTTTCTATTTCTTCATCTGTTAAAGAAATTCTAGCTAGATGGGCAACATGTAATACTTCTTCTTTACTTAATTTATCCATAATATCCTCCTTTTCTTACTAGCTTATTATAGCACAGTTTAAAAGCAAAAAAAAGTAAGAGTTCTTACCTATTACTTTTGAAAATTAATTATAACTTTTTTCCTTTATATTACATCTTCTTCTTATTTTACTTATTACTCTTTTTTCTACTTGTCCTATATAATTTCTACCTACTCCATATATATTTCCTATTTCAGTCAAAGTTAAAGGATTATTACCATCAAGACCATATCTTAAAGTTAAAATATTTATTTCTTTTTCTGTTAAATTACTTTTTTCAAGCAAATATTTTAAATCACACTTTAGTATAGCATTATCTAAATCATTATCAATGTAAGCAACTCTATCTTCTATTGTAGTCATATCATCATCAGATATTTCGTTTAAACTTGTTGTATCATAAAATAAATTGACTAGTTGGATTGCTTCTTCCAATGAAATATTTAAAGTTTTAGTTATTTCTTTTGCAGTTACTTCCTTATTTAAAGTTACCTCTAATTTCTCTTTTAAGCTTATAACCTTTCTTAAATTTTCTTGCTTATGAATAGGTATTCTAATCATTCTTCCTTTATTATAAATTGCTGTGGTAATACCTTTCCTTATCCACCATTTCGCATAAGTAGAAAATCTACATTCTTTTGTAACATCATAGTGATTAACTGCTTCTATTAATCCTAAATTTCCTTCTTGAATTAAGTCTAACATTGATAAGCCTCTATTTTTATATCTTTTTGCAATAGAAACTACTAGCCTTAAGTTCCTTTCTATAAACTCTTTTTTGGCTTCTTCATTTCCTAACATTTTTTCATAGGCTAAATATCTTTCCTCCTCTATTGACAATAAAGGCTTATCTATTTCTAATAAATACATTCCTAACAAATCTTCTGGGTATTCACTTTCTATTTTTTTTCTTATAGGAATACTATTCTTTACTTTGATATTATTAATCTTACAATATCCTTCTATAAAAAGTTCTGCTATTTCATCATCAAAAATTTCTTTTAAATTAATTTTACTGATTAAATCTTCTTTTATATTAATTATTCTATTAAGTAGTATCTTTAAACCAGCACAATTATTAATTAAATTTATACATATATCTAAAGTAAGTGGATAATCAATTTTTTTAAAAAAGCTAGAAATCTTTTTCAATCTATTTATAAGCATATTATAAGAGTCTGATAATACCTGGTCCTTATTTATATATTGGTCAAGTATTTCAAAATTACCATCTTCTAACTGTTTTTTTATGTATTCTTGTACATATTCTATTATTTTCTTTTCAAAGTCAAATAAACTAATATTACTATCATATGAGTCTAAATTATCATATACATCTTCTACAGCTATCTTAGCAATAGCTTCAACTATCTCCTCATTTAAGTTATACTCTCTTTGTAACACTTTTATAATGCTATTTAAGCTACTATATATACCATTAATAGATTTTGGTATTACTTCTATATCAACCATTATTTTTCCCCCAAAATATAATTTTTTTTAATTATAGAAATACAAATTATTATATTTGAACTTTGTTTGATCTATATTAATTTCAAAACTGGAATTAATATGGGTACATCTGCCATCATAATATACTTTAAATTTGTCTTCTCTATTATTTATTAATGTATAATCATTATTCTCTTTAATATTTAAAATATTACCTTTAATAAGCATTACTTCTACATATCCTTTAGTTTTAATAATTATTGGAATATTACCAAATCTTCTTCTAATAGACTCTATTAAATCTTTTAATTCTAAACTATTTAGTTCTACTGATAAGGTGATGGCCTTATATTCTAATTTATAAAGATAATAAGCAGTATATGAATTAAAGACATTTAAATGGTAGGATGCTATTACATCAGTAGTTGGTCTAAATAAATTACTAACAATACTTTTGTCTTTTAGCACATCGTTAAGATAAAAAGGATTTCTTTCTACTTCTTGATAGGCATCTAAATCTATTATTTCTTTAGTATTTATTTTATCAAAAGTTACTTCTTTAATAAGAGGTTCTTTATAGTTATTAAGACGTTCTCCTATTAGTCTTTCAGAAAGAGTTCTCCTAGCAATATTTAAGTCCCCTATTCTAATAAAGATATTATCATCTATATCTACATTTATATGATTAATAGTAAAAGGAGTATTACCTAGTTTTTTAACTTGGTTTATTATTCTTTCTTTAGATAGAGGGTTATTAATGGATTTTTCAACTTCTTTTCCAGTATAAGTAACAATATGTTTTGTATCACTAAAAGTTAAAGTAAATACTTCCCCTACTTTCGCTTTTACTTCAATATTAATAGGTACTTTTCTTTTAATAGTAAAATCTGTTATCTCTAGTCTTTTAGAAGTTGTTGTTCTAACTTCATCTAGGGTAGTTAAATTTACTTTATTATCTATTTCAACAATCTGGTTAGGATTTCCTTTACTTATTAAATTATCTTTTAAATCATATAGATAATTTACTATCATACCTTTATTACTTTCTTTAAATCTAATACCATCACCTTGTAGCAGTTCTCTATCTAATTTTATTCTAATTCTCTCATCATTTACATCTATAACTTTTCCTAAATGGCTACCTAAATGATTAGGACTTAATTTATTTATTAAATCATTATCATTAAATAAATGTCCTTTAGTAAAGCCTCGATAAAACATACTTTTTAAATCCTCTATAGTCTTATTAGTTAATTCTTTTCCATCAAGAATTTTGCGATAATATCTTGTAATAAATCCTACATAAGATGGGCTTTTCATTCTACCTTCTATTTTTAAACTAGTAATGTTATGAGGTAATTTTTTGATATCTAAAGAGGTATTTAACTCTTTCATAGATAATAAATAGCCTTCATCTATTAAAGTTTTATCTTTATATAATTTATAAGGTAAGCGACAACTACCAACACATTCTCCTCTATTACCACTACGTGAACCTAACATAGAACTAAATAGACAATTACCAGAATAACTTACGCATAGTGCTCCATGAATAAAGACTTCTAATTCTATAGGTATATCTATTTTTCTTATCTCATCTATACTCATTTCTCTTGGAAGTACTACACGTTTTATCCCCATTTCATATAAAAGTTTTATAGTCTCATAACTACTACTATTAACTTGAGTTGAAGCATGGATTGTAAGATTAGGGTATTTTTCTAAACATAAAGAAATCATACCAAAGTCTTGCATTAAAATAGCATCTACGCCTAGATTATATAAAAATTCTACTTCATTAAGAAAATCTTCTACTTCATTATCTTTTACTAAAGTATTCATAGTAACATATATTTTTACACCATATATTTTACCTAATTTTAAAACGGTCTTTAATTCTTCTTCCGTAAAATTCTTGGCATAACTTCTAGCACCAAACATTTTACCTGATAAATAAATAGCATCGGCTCCATTATTTAAAGCGGCATAAAATGAATTTATATCTCCTGCTGGTACTAATAATTCCATAGATAACACCTCTAATCTATGTTTATAATACAAAATATTTTAGTTTTTAACAAGAAAAAAGTACTAAGAGCTATTGTCTAGTACTTAATATTAATTATTTTTTTCTTTGATTTATTTTTTCTTTTGCATGATTTAAACCTCTAAAAATTGACATTGTAGTAATTGCAGTACCTAAAGATATGGCAATAGGCCATGTTTCTACAAATCTATAGGTAGTATTAATAACATCTCCTACAAAACTTGGATCATTAATTATAACATGCATTCCAAAAACATTATTTGCTACTGCAATACTAAGGGGAATAGCAGAAAGTTCTACTCCTACAATACCGCCTTTCAAAGCATAATTTCTTTTTAAATTTCTCTCATAAATTGCTAAATTACTTGTTTTATTCTCTTTATCTTTTTTCATCTAATACCCCCTTTGAATTAAGGTGACTGTATTATAGCAAATTAATATAAATGTGTCAAATATATAACCTTATATCTTTCAATTATATTAAAAAACTATAGAAATTGTTTTAACTTTTCTATAGCTAAAGCTAAAGCTAATAAAAATCCTCCAGAAATATTATAGAGGATTTAATTATTTTTATACTTAAATTACTTCTTGATCATCTTTAATTATTTGCATTTCTTTATTTAGATTTAACATTTTTTGATCTAATCTATGAATATCTTTAGCACAATTTTGCATTTCCTCTCTTATTTCCTCAGGTATTTCTCCTTTGAATTTATACATTATTTTATGATCTAGACTGGCCCAGAAATCCATAGCGACTGTTCTAATTTGAATTTCTGCTGCAACTAGTTGTACTCCGTCTATTAAATAAACAGGAACGTAAACATTTAAATGATAACTAGAGTAACCTGTATCTTTAGGATTTGTAATATAGTCTTCTTTATCATGAACTGTTATTTGATCACTATTTTCTATTATTCTTACTATTTCATAAACATCAGATAGAAATGAACAAACTATTCTAATTCCTACCATATCTAAGATATGTTCTTCTATATTTTTTACAGTTACTTCATATCCTCTTGAAATTAACTTTTTACTAGCACTATCATAACTTTTTAAGCGTGACTTTATATGTTCAACAGGATTATAGTTGTTTTTATATTCATAATCTTGTAATAAAATACTAATTTGCGTTTCAAGTGTCTTTAAAGCTGATGTATATTTTAATATTAAGCCATCTAATTCTTTATCCTCTTCCATAAATCTCCTTTCTAAATAGACATAAAACTAGACTTAATTGTCTTCTAAGTCTAGTGTTTCTATTTCTTCTACTACAGCCATTTGTTGTTCAACAATAATTTTTAGTTTTCTTTTAAAGATTTTAACATTTTTCTCTAAGGTATCTGCTTCTTGTTCTATTTTTCTAGCTTTTAGTAGTGATTCTCCCACTATTCTTGAAGCATTATGCTTAGCATCACTAACAATTATATCTGCTTCTTCTCTTGCTAGTCTTTTAACATTATCAGCAGTTTTTTCTGCATTTATTAAGGATTGTTTTAAGGTATTCTCTAAATCTTCATAGTGACTTAACTTATCTTTTAAATTTTCTATTTCTTTTTTTTGATCTTTACACTTTTTTATTATTCCTTCTGTTTCCTTAATTACATCTGTTACAAATTTATTAACTTCAGCTCTATTATATCCGTTTGCCTCATAATTAAATTTGTCCACTTATATCACATCCCTTAAATTCGGGTTCTTACCAATCAAATTCATCGTCTTCTTGTTTTTTAGCTCTTTTAGACTGTGGTTTTGGAGGAGCATCATCAGAAATTTCTCCTTCTACATTAACATTATTCGGTGTACATAAAAATATGCCTCCACCTAATTTTTGTAAATCACCACCAATAGCATATAAAGTACCACTTAAAAAGTCGACAATTCTTTTAGCTTGATCTGGTGTTACTCTTTTTAAGTTAACAACGACAGCATTTCTTTCTTTTAAATAATCTGCTATTTGTTGACTTTCTGAATAAGCACGTGGCTCTAGTAACATCATTTTGCTACCAGCAGTTCCATTTTCGTCCATATACTCTTCTCTACTCACTTTATAATACTCCTCCTCTTTAGTCTCTTCTTCATAATCTCTATCATCACTACCTATTAATTTTTTTAATTTATCTAAAGCCATATCTTATCCTCCTATTAACTATATATTATAGTAACATATTTTTTTTATTTAGAAAAGGTATTTAATTACTTTTATACCAAATATTTTTAATATCAACATTATTAGATAATGGTTCTGGATCTGCTTTTTGAAATTGCATATTAATTGGTACTTTAAAGGCACTACCAAAAGCTATTGCATTACCAGGTTTTAAATTTTTAAGTTGATTAGCTACTTCTAAAGAGATATTTGGAACCATATCTTTGATATAACTTAAATCTTTTGGATGTAATGTTCTTAAAATAACAAAGTTTGAACATTGTGATATTGCTGTATCTGATAGTTCACTAGGTCTTTGGGTAATTAATCCTAATAAAACTCCATATTTACGTCCTTCTTTTGTAATACGATCAAAAATATTATAACCAAGTATTTCAGTATCAGTATCTTTTTGAACATAACGGTGAGCTTCTTCAATGATGATATGATATGGAACACTACCACGTTTTTCATTTACAACAGCAGTATCAAAAATAAGTTTAGAAATTATTTTTGTTATTACTTTAGCAAGTCTATCTTCAATATAACTAATATTAAAGTTAACTATTTGACATCTCCTACCATCCATGTTTGTAAATAATCTATCTAAAAATGTTTCTTTGTTAATGTAGGCAGTTGAATCAAAGAAAACATGATTAGGACTATTAGCAAGAGTATGAAGTCTAACACTTAAAACATTAGCATAGTCATAGACTTTATCACTTTTTAGTATTCCTTCACTAATAAGAGCAAAATCCATGGCTGTTTCTAAATCTTTTAAAGTATAGGCAATAAATTTCTCAGGTTTATCTTCCAAATTAAAATCATCTAATATAAATTGTTTTACAAAGTTAACAACAAGTTCCATTTCCATAAGTTTACCAGTTTTATCTATATATAAACATTGTTTGAAAGTTCTAGTATATCCTGGTTGAACAATTTTAGCATCAAGACTTAAGTCTTTAGTATTAAATTTAGTTAAAACAGCAATTACTTGATCTCTTATTTTAGTTGATTGATGACCACTTAAAAGTATATCAAGAACTGCTCTTGCAATAATATCATTTTTATATTTAATAACATCAGGTTCATCTCCTGTTAAAATATTAACAAGACTTAAAGCTTTTTCAATAATTGGGATTTGGTTAGGGGTTGTAACATCAAGAAGTAGAGCTAAATCATCTACTCCTAATAACCAAAGAGGAATATTTAAAACTTCACTTAAAGCATTATCAGGATTAGTGGTATAAGTTTTATAGTGCATATTGGGATTTACTTTATCAATATTTCCTAAAGCTCTTGTATATTCTCCATAAGCATCAAACATAATAACATGAGCGCCAACTGGACTTTTTCTTGGATCAGCGAAAACATTTTGTAGAATACGACTAACAGAGAATGATTTACCAGCACCACTATTTCCTAGTATGGCAAAATGATTACTGAAAAAACTATTGATATTAACATTTATTTTATAATTTTGATAGATATTAGAATAACCAAATGTTACTTCAGAATCAGTAGGTTCAGTTGGTCCTAGAATCAAAGCAAGTTCTTCCATAGTGACAATTCTTGTAGTTGATCTAAATGATGGCTTTGCACTTATTCCTGGTAAAAATGTATTGTTTTTTATTTCTCCAACAATATTTATTTTTAAAGTGGTTTTTGTACTATTAACTATCTCACCTACTATCTTAGTCCCATTATCTTCAAAAATGACATGAAGATTTAATAAATTAGCTTGTTTTGTTAAATCTATATTTAAATCTAAAAGTACACTGTTGTCTACTATTTCTTTAATTGTTCCAAGCATGTTAACACCTTCTTATTCTATAGAAATTATACTATAAATTTTTATTATGAACAAGTGTATTTTTCAACTAAAAAGACACTATAACCTATATAGATTAAGTGCCAATTCTTGATTATTAGAAATAATATTTACTAATAAAAAATACTTTCTATTTCTTTTTTATATAAATTCTTCTAAGAAAATAATAAACTACTGGCGTCCCCAGAGGGAATCGAACCTTCATCTAAGCCTTAGGAGGGCCTTGTTCTATCCGTTGAACTATGGGGACAAATAAAAAAGATAAATATATTTTAACATATCTTTTTATATTTGTTAAGCCATAGTTGGATTTAATAATATATTTAAATTGCCATCAATATTTTCATTACTATCACTCCACATGGTAACTTTATATGTTTTAGTTTCATTTACATCTAAATTATTTTCTAAAATGTAACCATCTAATGAGAGATTTCTAATATCACTTTCATAACCTTCATTATCAGTAATAATGTAATTAATATAATTATTGTTATTACTAGTTAAATTATCAAAATTAATAATAAAACTTATCTCTTTATCACCATCATTAGTAACAGTTAAATCTTTAGTAATTTTATTAGAAGAAACAGTTAAATTATCAAAGCCATCATAAGTAATATCTTTATTAAAAGAGATATTATTTTCCATTAATGACTCTTTAATTCTAACTTTATGTTGGTAAGGTCCAAACCAAAACCAAGTAAGTAAAGATATAACTACTATGGTAAAAATAATATCAATAATATACTTTCTAATTAATAAATCTTTCATAGTACCCCCTTAAATTAAGGCTTATTATACCATAGAATTTGTATTTAGACAAGACTATCAATAATCTTATCTAACTCTTCTCTTTCTTCTTTATTAGTATTATCTGTATCTATTTCTTTATCAAACCAATCTGGTAATATTTCTTCTTTTGCAATTTTTTTAGAAACAGTTTTATTTTTTGTAGCATTAGTAGCGACTTTCTTCATCTTTTTATATTCCTTTTCTGTTAATCTCATCGCTTCTTCAACAGTTTCAATATTTAATCTTTTCCACTGTCCTGCTATTGTTTCTAGATAATTACGATTAAGTTTTTGATTATTGATTTTTAGAGCATAAGATATTAAAACATTTACTACTCCTGCACTTAGTTTTTGATCTATCATTAAATCTTCTATTAAAGATAAATCTCTTTTTGTTGGCTGTGCACCTTTCATCTTACTTTTTAAATAGTCATGGGGACTAGTATTTTCAAAAGTATAGACCATTTTAGCCCATTTAGAGGTATCCCCTTCTGGTTTTTTCAAGTAATCTGGTTGAGTTTGATAGATTAAAGTAGGAAGACTACCTACATTTTCAAATGAATAATAATTACGACAGTTCTTTCTTAGAAGGGTTTTATCTATTAGACCTTTTTCATTAAGAGATGTCCTAACAAGGCCACTCATTCTTTCTGTATCAATGTTATATACTAAAGCTAGACTGTTTATTAACTTTTTTGTTTCTTCATTAAAGCACTTATTACTAACAAGACCATTTGGAATAGAAGAAATTAAAAGATTAAAGTCTATCATATCATCAAGAACAATTGAAGCTTCTTCACGTCTTTCAATATTCTCTATTACTTCAAAAGGTTTTAAGTTGCTACTTTTAAATACTTCATTAAATTTATGAGAAATATCTTCATAATCTGTTAATCTAACTCTCGGTATTTTAAACATTTCTTGACGTTTATCGTATTCTTTTTTACCTATATTATTGTATAAAACAATATTTAATATTGGATGATTAAAAAACTCATTAGCACTGATAGGAGAATATAAAAGATAAACATAATTATTAACACTTCCTTTTTTTAAATATGTTTTTAATAACCCTACTGCTTCCAGCTTTTCTCTTGCTATCATAATATCCTCAAGACGTAGTTGCATAATACTCATTAAATGATGATGAGTTAAATCATTACTAAGTCTATTAAACTCATCTAAATCATCTATTAAGGTAAAGTAAAGACTAATAGCAGTATAGCCTATTATTGGTTGATAAAGCATAGTTAGAAGGCGTCTGTCTTCTTCATGAAGAACGGTTTTATTAACAACTATATAAGTATCTGCTGGTAAAATTGTTATATTCTTCATGATTATCACTTCCTAGAAAATAGTATAGATTATAATCATTAAAATTTCTACTAAAAATTAAAAGAGATTAGAATTTTCTAATCTCAAACTATTTTTTCTTCTTTTTATCTATAGGTTCAATTCTAACTGTATAACCAAGTGGTTCTAATATTTTAATAAGTGTATTAATTTGTGGAGAAGTAATTAAGTTCTCTATTCTTGTAATAGTTAATCTAATTACTCCAGCTTGATTAGCAAGTGATTCTTGAGTTAGATGATTATCCTTTCTTAACTTAATAAAATCTTGTACAAATTCATATTCTAATTCTTTTAATTTTTCTT
The DNA here is from genome assembly GCA_946500695.1 of uncultured Mycoplasmatota bacterium. GTDB lineage: Bacteria > Bacillota_I > Bacilli_A > RF39 > UBA660 > Onthousia. Next base: position 13,627 of record CAMMWS010000035.1, read on the forward strand.
CTCTGTCTTCATTTGTTTTAATTTTGTCCATAAGTTTTCCCTCCTATCAATAATGTAGCATGATATATACTGTTTATCAATAGTTTTTAAAGAAAATTTACGAAAAATCGTATTTTTTATTAAACTAGGTAGATAATTCAAGGGTAAATGGATTGTTTTTAGTACCATCACCTGAAGTTATAATAACGTTTGACTTTAGATTAAATGTCGGTTTAATAGCATAACTATTATTAATCGGATAACCATAAACAGCGCCGTATTGAATTATTGTCCAAATGCTATTTCCACTACTTGGTGTAAGATAATAATAATTACTATTACTACTAGAAATATTATATTGTCCAGACATTAATTCTCCTAATCGTAATAATCCTATTTTTGCTGTTGTTGTATTTGATGTTAATGAGGTCATATTAACATCTGTATATTTTGCTAATTTGTAACTAGCACCATTTCCTACTGTTCCCAAATACCATGTAGTATTATCTTCAATCATATTAGCTTGTTCACTAGTTAAATATTCTTCACTATTTAAATATTCTCCATTAAGAAAACTTCCTATTGTATTTGTACTTGAATAATAAACATCATCTCCAAAAGATATAGTTTTAAAGGTTCCATTTTCTTTTAATGGTTCGGCACTAGTTATCTTAGTTAAGCCTTCTGTCTCATGACTTACTATTCTATATAAGTTATTATCTCCTGTTCCAAAGCTGATATATTCTCCACTATATCTGGTGTTAAGTTTTGTTCCAGAAAGGTTAGTATCATTATCTCCCATTAATCTATATGGGTTTTCTTCTGTTCCATCACCACCTACTATCTTTATCTCTGGTTTTAAATTTATAGAAGGCCTTATACCAACAGCTAAAATGTATCTTTCAATATATACACTATCTATTCATAGTCACTTTTCGAAAAGTGATTTGAATCTATCATAAGGAGAAGTATTAATCAAAAAAGAATTTTTTTAAATTTACTTAAAAATGATAGGACAATTTATTAAATTGGTTGTATTATAAATAGTGTTGGTGAGGAAAATCACTACCACTATTTTATTTA
>CAMMWS010000036.1:0-14198 GCA_946500695.1 uncultured Mycoplasmatota bacterium
CAATGTTTTTCGCTTCCAGGTGGTGCGACTAATAAATGATCCTGGTTGAAAATGTTAAAAAACTTCATCATTTATGGTGAAGTTTTTGTTTTGTGCGGAATTCGTAATTTATTGACAAGTTTTAATTACCAATCTATAATAATCACTAATTTAGGGGGATATTATGAGATATATTATACAAATTGGTACTTTATATGATAATTATCATGAAATGAATTTTGGCTATGTTGGTATTGATTTAAATACAGGAGAGAAACATTATTATTCTAATTATGATAGTAAAGGTAATTGGTCTTTTAGAAGTATAACTGAATTTGATATGGGTAATAAAGAAAAACTAAATCGTTTTTTGCGTTCAAACTTATATCATTGTTATTATAATAAAGATGATAGTGAAAAAATCCCAGATGAAGTAAAATCATTAACATATCAAATGATTGATAAACATTTAATTTATAATAAACAAAATGATTATCCAATAAATTATTTAGAGAAAAATTTAAATAACTTATCTTTTAAATATGTAAGTAATATTTCTTTGTTTGGAGATTTAGGTTTTTCTGGTAGATATATACCAGTAAAGAATACTATTGAAATGCCAATAACTAATATTGATTGGCAAAGATATGGCGAAGATGAAATAAAGGAAACAGAAGATATATTACTTCATGAGACGGGTCATTTAAAAGTATCTAACTATTCATTAGATATTAAAAATAAAGAATTGAAGGTTAGGACAGGATTTTATACTTCAATAGTTAAAGTAGAACCTGTAATGTTAAGTAATGGTGATATATTTTTAAAATTTGAAGGAACTTTAGATTTATACAAAAGAAATGAAGATAGAATTTTAGAAGAAGTTATGAATGATTTTGATTGTAAAGAAATAAATCCTAATTTTGTTCCTACATATCCTAATGTTGGTTATATATTAAATGATTTATGTGATGGTAGATTACAGAAAGCAAGATATTATGATGATGGAATAGAAGAGTTATATGAGAGTTTAAATAAATTAATTAAAGGTAGAGATTTAGTTAATGAATTATTATTAAATATAGTTGAAACTAATAGGTCTTTTGAAGATAATTATGATGAGAATGAGGCTCATATGATGAAATTATTAAAGAAATATCAACAGGTAAAGAATAGAAAATAATAAAAAAGTATTACATTGATAATAAATATACAATAGATATTTGATTTATCACTAAAACAGTGGATTTTTATATTCGTTAAAAAATTTCTAGCCAGTGGTTAGAAATTTAATTTTGTCATATTATAAGAATCGCCAGCCAGTGGTTGGCAGATTAAGATTTTATTAAAAATATAAGAATTTAAATCCTAAGTCTTTATAAACTTCTGATGCTCTAGGTAGATTTAATAGATTAGCAAATATTAAATTATAAAGTTCATCAAATAAGAAGATAGCACAGATTGTGTAACTTAAGATTAAAAATGTTTTTCTAGGTATCTTTTTCGCTAGATAGAAACAAAGTGGTACTATTAGATACATTAATAATAAAGCTGATAATCCAAAGACTAAAACACTTCTTAGACATACATAGCCATTAATATTACCAAAATTTAATATTTCATTAGAATAATCCCAACACCTTACTTGCATAATGTGTTCCATAAAATATCCCCCAATATATTCAAGTATTCCTGTAGATATCATACTTATTATAAATATAAATAAAGGATTTTTTCTTTTTTTATAAGTTAAAACATATATTAAAATAGCACCCATAGCATAAATATTTATCCAAGGTAAGAAGTTACCTCCACGCCAGTATACTTCTGTCATACCACTATTAAAATAATAAAATACTACTTCATAAAGCCAACCAAACATTCCTGATATTACTATTATTAAACAAAATATTCCTAGTATAGTTTTCTTGTCAAAATTATGATCTTTATTTAAATACTCTTTATACTTCTTCATAACTCTTTACTCCTTTAATAATATTCTATCAGAAAAAGTTATATATTAAAATTGCTTTGAAGGAAATTTGACGTTTTATCTGATAACTGATATAATAGAGCACGATTATTGAAGGGGATATTTGTAATGAAATTTAATGAAAAACAAGAACAAGCAGTTAATGAATTTATAATGAAGTATAATAGTGATGAAGAGTTTAGAAATGAAGTTCAAGACTTATATGATAACGAAATAGGACGTTTAGCTATTCTACAGATATATGCTTTAGAAGAACTTTTAAGATATGGTAATATGGGGATGTTTAAGAGATTTCTTGATAGTAAGGGTGAAAGTACTGAAGAGAAAGCAGTAGAGTTAGTTGATGGCTTTAGAGAATTATTAGATGAAGATTCTAGTTTTAAACAATATAAAATGGAACAATTAAAGAAGTATCCTGATACATTATCAGACTTAGAAATGTTTGCTTTCACTTTAATTAGTAGAAGTCAAAGTGAAAAAGTAAAGATGCATAAAGAACTTACTGATGAATTAGAGTACGATTCACTTAATCCAATATTATTTTCTAATGATTATGAGATAAGAGAAACATTAGAAAATTTACTTATTGGTGAGTTTATTCATAAACTATTAGAACTACCTGCTATGAAACCTGCTAAAGTTAGACAGAAAGCAGATGGTATGATAGCAAGTGTAGATAAAAAAGATATAATTGAACAGGTGAGAGCTGTTGTTTGTACACCTAATTCTATGTCTCAGTTTAAACAGACTATAGATAGTAGATTCATCAAAGTTAAGTTTGATATATTAACAGGGAAAGGTGAAGAAGCTTTTAAGGATTTTATAAAATTTAATACAAATGTAAGTATTAATGAAGTATTTGAAATAGAAAAAGATGATACTGTAGACAAGATGTATGAGTTTATAAAAAATATGGTTAATAACAGAAAAGGTCCAAGACAATAGTAAAAATAATAAAGACTCAAGTTTTAATAGCTTGAGTTTTAACTTTTATATGCATATTACGTAAACTATTATTGGAGGAGATTTTATGTATAATTTACCTGTATTACCTTATTTGTTTCAGGATTTAGAACCATATATTGATACGCATACAATGGGACTTCATTATCATAAACATGAACAAAACTATTTAAATAAATTAAATGAATTGTTAGTAAAAAATAATTTTGATTATCGTTATGATATAGATGAGTTGTTCTATCATATCGATGAATTTAATGAAAGTGATAGAGTAGATATTCTATATAATCTAGGTGGTGTTTTAAACCATAACTTATATTGGAAGAGTATGAGTCCTAATAGAGTATTACCAAGTGGTAGACTAAAAAGCGACATAGAAAATAAATATGGAGGTCTTGATAAATTCTTTTTAGAGTTTAAAAATAAAGCCATGAGTTTAAAAGGAGCTGGTTATACGTTTTTAGTAGTAACAGGGGATGGGAAATTAGATATTATAAATTTATCTAATCAAGAACTACCTCAGTCTTTTGGGTTTATTCCGCTATTTAATATGGATATGTGGGAACATGCTTATTATTTAAATTATAAAAATGAAAAAGGTAACTATATTGATAACTTTTTAATGATAGCAGATTTTACTAATGCCAATAGAATTTATATAATAGTTTGATGAAATAATCTTTTAATAGTCAATCTTTTATGATTGATTTTTTTGTGAAATTTGATATTATAAAACTGAAAAAAAAGCAAAAGGTGGATTATGGAAGAATTATTTAAAGTAATTGATTTAAGTGATAAAGAAAAAATTGGAGTGATGGTAGCAGAAGCTCATAGTAAAGTAAAATCTACTAAAGAGTTTCCTCTTTATATGATAGATGGTAAAAAGATGATATATAAGCCCTTATCTAAAACAAAGCCCTTAACAACACCATTTTTTGCATATAGTGAGGTTTATTGGTCATATATTATAAATAAATATTTTGATAGTAAAGCTCCTAGATATTATTTGGCAGAGACAAAACAAGAAGATGATATAAAATCAAAGTACTATAATAAAGGAGTATTAGTAGAAACTCTTACTCCTAATAATGAGAAATTAATTAATTTGTATGATTATTTTAATAAGTATCCTGATGGAAAAGTAGACATTAAAGATTATATTAACTATTGTATGATGAATTATGATTATACTATGATTTTAGAAAGTGACTTTATAACAAATAATAAAGAAATAGGAGAAGGCTTAGCTTATCAAATATTATTATCAATCTTAAGAGAAGACCAAAATTTTCATTATGAAAATATTAATTTTACATTTAAAAATAATCATCTTTTATTAGAACCACCTATTGATTTTGAATTTTCTACCCCGTTTTTATATCCTGATGATGAAAAGATATATGAATATGAACAAAGGAAATATTTTAATTCTGTTAAAATTGATTATGAAAAAGATGAAGTTAGTGAATTTTTAAAGAAAATTGCTTTAAAAAAAGGTTTTTTATTAGATAGTAAAATTATTAGAAATATATGTTTAATAGTTAAATTGTATCCAGATATTGTCTTAAAGTTTGTAAAGAATCTTGATAGATTTATTGAAGATTATGATATTTCTATAAATGATCCTGATAATTATATTGGCCTTTTAAATAGTGATTATTGGAGAGTAGGACATGCTTTATATAAAGATAATAATTTAGAAGAGTATGAGAGATTAAAAAAAGAAATTAGTTTAATTAATATTAATAAAGAAGATATATTTAAAAGAATATCTAGTGATGTGTTAGAGTTTAGCAAACATTTAAATTTAACTTTAAAAATATATTTAATTAGTTATTATGAAGAAATAGATAATTTAGAAGCTTTAACAATAAAAGATTTACTTATTAAGCTAGGTATTACTGATGATGTAGTTATAAGGGATATAGATATTGATAGTAAGAAACTTGTACTAGATAAAAGGAAATAGATAAAATTCTTTACTTTATGTTATTTATATGATATAATATGTAGCCAAGAAAGAGGTATAAACTATGGGAACAATAGATATATTCGCTAAATGGGATTTAGAAAAAAATGGATGGACACAGAGTGATAATTTAAAAGATATCGGTAGAAGTTTTGCTATTGCTAGTTATAAAAGAATAATTAATGACAATGGTAAGATTAACTATATTATAATTGATCAAGGATCTAGAGTAGAGGACCATTCCAAAGATTTTTCTACAATTAAAGAAACAGAAGTTAGAATAGATAATGTTATTAGTCATTATGAAAGATGTAATGGTAACTATGATATTAAATTATTCTTGATGGATGCAGATGCACCAATTATTGAAGATGCTAAATTGTTTGCTAAATATGTTGATTACTTAGCATCTCTTCCTGATACTAATTCCGTTAATATTGTTGGATTATCAAAATGTAGTGTTATGAACTTTTATGTTCCAAGATATTTTAATAATAGTGAGACTTATAAAAAGACAAATGTTTATAATATAGCATCTCCTTATGAAGGAACTAAGTTTGCTTCTCCTAAAATATTTTATCCAGAAATTAAAAGAATTTTTAAGAGTGATATTATTTCTGATGTTTTAATTAAGAGAGTTTATGAGGGTATTAGTAGTAATTCTCATATGGATTATGATATTGCTATACCTGGTGGTATTCCAGATGAGAAAATACCTCTTTATGATGAGAATTTTATTAAAAATGTATTTTGTCCTGATAATGTAGAAGCGGTTAAAAGATTAAATAGTTTTAAGAATGTTTTAACAAGTATTGATAGTAATGTTAGAAAAGAAGCGATTAAGACTTTAAACTTTTACGGTATAGCTTTATGTCTCTTTGATAGAATGTTTTTTGATGGTAAATCAGATGGTATGGTCTATACTTCTTCGCAAAGAAAAGTTGAAGATGTATTAGATATTAAAAGTTATAGTATTAAATCTCATCATGATGTAAATAGTAATATAAGAGCATTTAATGAAGTACTGGGAATTGTAGATGATACTATAGATGAATATGATGATAAGATGAAAGTCATGACTAAGAGTGGTATTTAATCACTCTTATTTTTTTAGTAAATTTCTTTATTTTGTTAATAATATTAATGTAAACTAGATACCCTTTTGTTTGAAGTAACTTTTAAATTAATATATACTAGTATTATAAATAGAAAGGAAAGTATAGTTATGGTTTTAGATATAGTTCTTTTATTAGTAGGATTTGCTATTATTATTAAATCATCAGATGTTTTAGTAGATGCTGCTTCATCATTAGCTTTAAAGTTAAGAGTTCCTAAGATGTTAATTGCTCTTACAATTGTCTCTTTTGGAACTTGTGCTCCTGAAATTGCTATATCTTTTAGAAGTATTGCAAGTGGTGATGGAGTTATGGCTTTTGCAAATGTTGTTGGTAGCTCGATTGTAAATGTTTTCTTAATTATAGGACTTGCTAGTTTTATTAGACCTATTAAAGTAAGACATGCAACGGTAAAAAAAGAGCTACCTTTACTATTAATAGTTACAACAGCTTTTTCTATTCTTATGTTAGATAGTGCTTTTAATCCTTTAACTGATAATGTTTTTTCAAGACGTGATAGTATTATTTTAATTTTATTGTTTTGTATGTTTCTTTTATATTTGGTAGGGATGTTATTTAAACGTAATAATAAAAGTGAAGAAGAAATAGAAAAGGGAAAATATTCTCCTCTTGTTTCTTGTTTCCTTTTACTAGTTACAATTGTTTTAATAATTTATAGTAGTGATTTAATTGTAGAGTCTGCTAAAAACATTGCAAGTTTTTTGAAGATAAGTGAAAAGGCAATTACAATGACTGCTATTGTTATAGGAACAAGCTTACCTGAGATGATAATGACAGTAATAAGTGCTAAAAAAGGTGAGTTTGATATGGCTATTGGTAATATTATTGGTACTAATATTTTTAATATATGTATAGTATTAGGACTACCTATTTTAATTTTTGGTAATATAGCTTTAGAGAGCTTTGGTTTTGTTGATATACTTGCTGTCTTTTTATCTTCCTTTCTTTTATTTATATTTGCAAGGAGTGAAAGAGTAGTTAGTAAAAAAGAAGGAACTATTATGTTAATAGTATTTGTTCTTTATTATGTATATATGTTATTCTTTTAGTATATTAAACGGAGGTGCTACAAAATGGAAAAAAACGAAGTAATAGATGCAATAAAACTTTTAAGAAAATACAATATGGAAACTAATAGAATTGAAGCTAAAAGTGCTCTATTAGGCTTTCCTAAAAAATGTTATGATACAATATCTAGTTTTTCTAATAAATATGGTGGCATTATTATTTTTGGCTTAAGTGAGGATGATAATTTTAAAACAGAGGGTGTTTATGATATAAATGATTTACAGAAGCAAATAACTTCTTTATGTAGTGATGCTATGGTTCCTAGTGTTAGAACAGATATACTACCTCTAGAATTTGAAGGTAAGAATATTCTTGCTGTAAAAATAGATGAATTAAGACAAAATAAAAAACCTTGTTATTATAAACCTAAAGGTTTAAAAGCAGGTTCTTATACAAGAGAAGGCGATAGAGATGAGTTGTTAACTGATTATGAGATTTATGCTTTTGAAAGTTATAATGATCATATTTTTGAAGATACAAGACCAACTAAAAAATCTAGTATTGAAGATTTAAATAAGGAAAGCTTAAAAGAATATCTTAATAAAATAAAAGAAATAAAACCAAACTTTTCTAAAAATAATTATGAAAAAAATTTAAAATTATGTGGTATAGTTGATAATGATAATAATAAAACATATCCAACACTTGCTGGGACACTTATTTTTGGAGAATATCCACAAAGTTTTTATCCACAATTATTTGTTGCTTGTTCTGTTATGCCGGGAACAAAATTAGGTGATGTAGGTCCTTTAGGTGAGAGATTTATTGATAATCAAAGGGTAGAGGGAACTATAGAAGAGATGCTTGAAGGAACTATGAGATTTTTAAGAAGAAATATGAAGACTATGGTAATAATAGATTCTGATGGTAAAAGAGAAAATAGAACTGAATATCCTTTAGAAGCTTTAAGAGAAGCAGTTGCTAATGCTTTAATACATAGAGATTATAGTAAAGAAACGGAAAGTGCTTTTATTTCTGTTTATATGTATGAAAATAGAGTAGAGATATTAAATCCTGGCGCTTTATATGGTACTAATAAACTAGAGAAACTTGGTACTGATACTATGATGGAGTCAAGAAATCCTACATTAGTTAGATTATTAGAAGAAAAAGGTTCTGTAATAGAAAATAGACATACAGGTATACCGACTATGAAAAGAGAAATGGCAAAGTATGAATTGCCTGAACCTGAATTTTATGAAGAAAGAGGAAGTTTTAAGGTTATTTTTAGGAATGGTATGGATTTAGGAATAAAAATTTGGAATGGGAAAAAAGTTACTTTACAAAGTGATACACAAAGTGATACACAAAGTGATACACAAAGTGCAATACTTGATGAGGTGTTAATGTTTTGTAAAGAGCCAAAAACTGCTAAAGAAATTAGAGAACATATTGGTATTTCTTCAAAAAGATATGTTGCTTATAAAATATTAAAACCGCTTATTGCTCTTTCTAAGTTAGAATATACTAATAAGAAAAGTATTAATGCTAGAAATCAAAGATATGTAACTGTTAGGGATAATAAAAAATAGGAAGTGTAATAATTATATGAGTACAAAGTATTTAAAAGTAATGTTTGATGATATTAGTAGTGCTAATAATGATTTAAAATATAAAATAAATGAAGTTAATATTGATAACAACTTTAATCCTAAAGCTAGTAGTCCTAAAGATATGGGTGGTTTTAACTTTTCGACTGAAGATAAGATATTTAGGTGGCTAGTTAGAGGAGATACTTTATATGATGTAATAATACCAGAAGATGCTGTAGTTATTAATGTTCCAAGCGAGACTGCTCCTAATGGTGTATTTAGGACTAATAAAATAAATTTAACTAATAAAAGAAAGATTACAGATGAGGTGGCAATGTATTTCTATAAAAAGTCTAAATTACCTGAAAAGTCATATTATAAAGCTTTAGCAGGTATCATGGTAAGAGGTTATAAAAATACATGTTTACAGTTGATTAGAGATAAAGTTAATAAGGATAATATAGATTTAGTATTAAAAGAAATCAATGATTTTGTAGAGCCTAATATGAGTAAAGAAGACGTTAATAATCATGAAGTCTTTTATGAAGTTATGGATATTTTAAAAGAAATAAAAAGTGATTTGCTTATCTGTTTAAATGTAGATAAATCTCCATATACTAAAATACTATCTAATGATAAATTTATTAATTTAACAGGAGAAAGTGGAAGTGGTAAATCATATTATGTTAGAAAATATTTTAATAGTAGTGATTATATTGTAATTGATAATGATGAAGTATTTTCAAGATATGATAAAGCTAGTGGTATAAATAAAGAATTAGGTAGTTGGTTTAGAATTAAATATGATAAATTACCAGATATTTGTGAAGATTTTGCTTTAATCTATAAAGATATATTAAATTATTTTAATGATAGTGATAAAACTATTGTAATAGACTCGGCACAGTTTAGAAATTTAAGGACAAAGGAAGAGTTAAGCTTATTAAAAGGAAAAATTATAATTATTAGAACGTGTCTTGATAATTGCTATTATAGGTGTATTGAAAGATGGAAGAATAAGAAAAATAATAATTATTCTAAAGAAGAATTAGAAAATTTTAAGAATAAGAAGTTAGGTATATATAGATGGTATAAAAGTTTAAATAACTTTATTACTAATATTGATAATTATAAAATAAGTGTCAAGTGAGTGACAATCCCTTTAAATTATTTTTTAGTTTTGTTATACTGAAATAGTAGAAGGTGAAGTTATGGCAAAAAGAAAAAAGAAGAAGGAAACTAAAAAAGGATTTGCTCATTCTATAGAATTGTATGGAGTATTACTTGTACTTGCTTCCATACTTGGTATTGGGAGATATGGTCCTGTTGGCGGGATGATTGCATCTTTTGCGATTTTTCTTGTGGGCGTTTTTTATAATGTTTTATTAGTTGTTTTGTTAGTTTTAGGAGCCTATTTAATTATAAATAGAGAGTGGCCTAATTTGTTTACAACTAAGATGTTAGGAATTTACTTGTTAGTTATAGGACTTTTAGTTTTAATGCATGAAAATTATTTATTACAAAATGATAGTAATGCTATAAATGTATTTAGTGAAACAGTAGATCAATTAATTAATTCTTTTTCTGATGTAATGAAAGGGGCAAGACCTGAAGCGATAGGTGGAGGTATTATTGGTTGTACTTTTGGAGTCTTGTTTATGTTGCTTTTCTCTTATAATGGAATGCAAATAATCGCTTGGACTTTAATCGTTTTAGGATTTTGTTTATTTACTGGATTTTCTATTGTTGATTTTGTTAAGAATAGTGCTAAGAAAGCAAAAGAGAAATTTCCTAAGAGAGAGAAAACAAATGGTGAAGAAGAAAGTGATAGTAAAAAGCCTATTATTACAGGAAATGAAGAACCAGTGCTTGGCGAGATTAAAGATGATGATAAGAAAATTGTTATATCTAGTATAGACCAATTAACAAAAGCGAAAGTTAATGAAGAAGAACACGATAATAAAGAGGATATTAGTGCTCTTGATAGTGATGTTAAGCCAGTAGTTAAACATAATTATGTATTACCATCAATTAATTTACTTGATCAACCTAAGAAAAAGAAAAATAGTGTTAATCAAAGTCAAATTGAGAAGAATATAGAAATACTTGAGAAAGTTTTAAAAGATTTTAATATTATTGGAAAAGTTGTTGAAGTGCATATTGGTCCTACAGTTACACAGTATGAGTTAGAGTTACATTCTGGAACTAAAGTTAGTAAACTTCTTTCTATACATCGTGAGATTGCTCTTGCTATTGCAACTAAAGATGTTAGAATACAAGCACCTATTCCTGGTAAAAATACTGTAGGTATTGAAATCGCTAATCGTGAGACTTCACCTGTTTCCTTTAGAGAAGTTTTAGAGAAAGTACCTAAGTCACTTGATGGTTCTAAACTACTTTGTCCATTAGGTAAAAATATTATGGGTAATGTTATTTGGTGTGAGATTAATAAAACACCACATCTTTTAGTAGCAGGATCTACTGGTTCGGGTAAATCTGTTTGTATTAATGGTATTATTTGTTCTATTTTAATGAGGGCGAAACCTGATGAAGTAAAACTTGTTATGGTAGATCCTAAGAAAGTAGAACTTTCTGGTTATAATGGAGTACCTCATTTAATGAGACCAGTTGTAACTGATCCTAAGGAAGCATCTGTTGCTTTATCTAAAATAGTTGCCGAGATGGAAAGACGTTATGATACTTTTAGTGAGACTAAGACTAAAAATATTGCTACTTATAATGATTATGTAGAAAAGAAAAACAAAAATCTTTCACCTGATGAACAGATTAAAAAGATGCCATTTATTGTCGTTATCATCGACGAGTTAGCTGACCTTATGTTAGTTGCTAGTAAAGATGTAGAAGCATCTATTATGAGAATTACGCAAATGGCTCGTGCGGCTGGAATTCATTTAATTATTGCAACTCAAAGGCCATCAACGGATGTAATTACGGGTGTTGTTAAAGCGAATATTCCAAGTCGTATTTCCTTCGCTGTTTCTAGTAGTATAGATTCACGTACTATTTTAGATATGACAGGAGCAGAAAAACTACTTGGTAAAGGTGATATGTTATTCTTACCAATGGGAGAAGCTGATCCAGAACGTATTCAAGGTGCTTTTATTTCTGATGATGAGATTAAAAGAATTATTGATTATACTATTGAACAACAAAAAGCAGAGTATGATCAAGCATTTATGAATTTATCAGGAGATAGTGAAAAGAGTGTATCTCAGAAAGAAGATATGGCTCAAGTGGAAGAATATGATGATCCTTTATATAATGAGATAGTAGAATTTGTTATAGAGACTCAGAAAGCAAGTGCTTCACTTTTACAAAGAAGATTTAAACTTGGTTATAATAGGGCTGCTCGTATTATTGATTTATTAGAAGAACGTGGTATTATTGGACCACCTAATGGTTCTAAACCAAGAGAAGTACTTGTTAAGTTAGATGAACCGACTGAGGAATGATAAGAGAATTCTTAGAGAATGTCTCTTTTTCTTTGCATTTATTTATGATAAAATATGTTACGTAAAGGACTGATACTATGAAACTTTTAGGAGTTATAAGAGATAATAATTATTTAGAATATTTAAATAATGGGTTAGATGGACTTATCTTACCATTAGAAAACTTTGCAGTTGATTATTTTAAATATTATAGTATTGATGATATTAAAAAATATAAAAATACTACTGATAAATTAGTATTTGTTGTGATTAATAAAATGATATTTAATAAAGAATTAGATAATTTGTTAGATGTTTTAAAAAAAATAGAGAGTATAAACGTAGATGGTGTTTTCTTTTATGATTTAGCAGTATTTAACTTAGTTAAGGAGAATAAAATAAATATTAACTTAATTTATAATGGAACTCATATGGTTACTAATAGTGATACTATTAATTTGTATTATGATCTATGGGTAAAAGGAGCCTATTTATCTAATGAAATAACTAAAGATGAAGTTCTTAATATAAGAAGTAATACTAAAAGTGATTTATTTATTTTATTACTTGGTAATCCAGTAGTTGCTATGTCTAGAAGAAGTTTACTTACTAGTTATTTTGCAAATAAAAATAAAAGTAAAGAAGACTTAATAACTATTAAAGAGCCTAAGAGTAGACAGGAGTTCTTAGTTAAAGAAGATAGTAACGGTACTACTTTCTTTTATAATAAACGCCTTAATTTAAGCAATGTTTATAAAGAATTAGATAGTAAGGGTATTAACTATGGAATTATAGAGCAAGGTAATTATGATAGTAATCAGTATAAAGAATTAATTAAGTCTTTTGTTAATTTTGATAAGCAAAGAATAGATGAGTTAGCAGGGCATAATAGAGGATTCTTGTATAGAGAGACAATTTATAAAGTAAAGTAGGTGTAATTATGAAAAAAATAGAATTACTGGCACCAGCAGGGGATTTAGAAAGACTTAAAGTAGTGTTGTTATACGGTGCTGATGCTGTTTATGTTGGAGGGGAAAAGTTAAGTTTAAGAGCGAATGCTACTAATTTTAGTTTAGATGAATTAAAAGAAGGATGTACTTTCGCTCATAATTTGAATAAAAAAGTTTATTTAACTACTAATATTGTTTTTCATGATAAAGATAGAATAGGTATGGAAGAATATATTAAAGCGGTAATAGATACTGGTATTGATGCTTTTATTGTTAGTGATTTATATCTTGCTAAATATATTATAGATAACTATAAAAGTGTTGAAGTCCATATTTCAACTCAAGACTCTATTACTAATAAAGCAAGTGCTGTTTTCTATCGAGATTTAGGGGCTAGTAGAGTTGTTCTTGCTAGAGAATTATCAAAAGGAGAAATAAAAGAAATATCAAGTATACCTAATCTAGAGACTGAAGTCTTTATTCATGGAGCCATGTGTACTTGTTTTAGTGGTAGATGTGCTTTATCTAATTATGTTACTAATAGAGATGCTAATAGAGGTGGTTGTGCTCAAATATGTCGTTTTGCCTTTGATTATGATAGTAATGATAAATTTACTCTTGCAACTAAAGATTTAAACATGGCAATCTTTATTAAAGATTTAATTGATATTGGTGTTAGTTCCCTAAAAGTAGAAGGTAGAATGAGAAGTCTTTATTACCTTGCAACAGTTATTGGTAGTTATAGATTTTTAATAGATAGTATTTATGATGGAACATTAACGGATGAGAAATTACTTGAGTATCAAAAACGACTTGATTCTGTCGCTAATCGTGATACGACTAGTCAATATTTTAATCATTTAGCAGATGAGACAGACCAGTATTATACAGGTAGACAAGAAGTATCTAATCAAGAGTATTTAGGGCTTATAATAGGTTATGATGAAGAGATGAAATCTATTGTTTTAAAAGAACGTAACTACTTTAAAGTAGGCGATGAAGTAGAGATATTTACACCTAATGGAGAGATTTATCCTTATAGAATAGAAACTATTTATAATGAAGATAATGAAAAAATTGAAGTTGCAAGACATCCAGAAGAAATACTAAAATTACCATTTGATACAAGACTTATTCCTTATTCTATGATAAGATTAAT
>CAMMWS010000037.1:0-14033 GCA_946500695.1 uncultured Mycoplasmatota bacterium
ATAAATTATTTTGTCCTATAATAACAATTATAAGACATGTCTTATAATTGTTATTAACATTCTCTTTAATGTTTAATTCTATCTTTGATCTTCAAATAGATACATCCGCTCCTTATGATGTAACAATTATTGATGATGAAAAGAATTTTGATAAATATATTAATTATATAAAACAAGATTATACTATAGAAGAAGTATTTACATATCATGAATATTTTAATGATATTAATTATATTAATGATGCCCTAAGTGAAGATTATCGTGGTTGGCGTGGTACTGATACTTATTTAAAATTAAGTGACTATAATAAACTTTTAGAACTTAAAGGCAGGAATCCCATAACTTTAAATAATGATGAGTATTACATTCATACATCTAATAGTAGTTATGATGGTATTATGGATATTATTGATACTCTAGATACTATTAAAGTAGGGGATAAGGCTTTAAAACTAAAAGATATTACAGATTCTTATTATACTTCTAGTTGGTCTTTTGGTAATGGCTTTGTTATTGTTGTACCTGATAATGTCATTAATAATCTAAAACAAGAATCTGATACTTTAGTAGTTGATACTAAAGAAGAGACAGATGAAAAGTTAAATAATGAACTTATCAATATCTTAAATAATGATATATGTGAAACTGATCCTGATACAGGAGTAGTTTACTGTTATGCTAGTGCTAATGTTTTTGTAAAGGGGTATTACATGGCTACTAATAAATCTGTTATGACAATTATGGACTTTACTTTATTCTATCTAGCCTTTATCTTTACTGTAGTAACTGGTACTATAATTTCTGTTCAAAGTATAAATGATGCAATTAATTATAAGAAATATTATGATACTTTAAATAAATTAGGACTAAGTAAAAGAAAAATTTTGAAAACCGTTAGGAAACAATTGTTAATATATTTCTTATTCCCTGTGATATTACCATTCATTATTAATTTCTTTATCACTGTAAGCTTAAATCATGTTTTTGCACCTTTCCTTGCTACCAATAATGCTTACTTAACATTTATCCTTTTAAGTTCCAGTCTTTTCCTAATTATTTACTTAATCTATTATTTAATTGCATATTTCTCATTTAAAAGATGTTTGGAGTACTAAAATATGAAAAATAGTAAATTACTTATTAAAATAGTAACAATTATTATTACTATTTTTCTTGTTTGTTTTATAATTTATGCAGTTAAATTAGGACTTTTAGAAGATAAAGAAGTACTTGTTTCCTATATGAACTCTCTAGGATTTATTGCCCCTTTCTTCTTTCTTTTCTTACAAGCCTTTCAAGTAGTATTCCCCGTAATACCAGGAGGTGCTTCCTGTCTTGCTGGAGTACTTGCTTTTGGACCTGTAGAAGGTTTTATCTATAATTATGTAGGTTTAACTATAGGCAGTATAATAGTCTATCTATTGGTGGGAAAAATATGGCCTTAAAATAATATATAAATTATTTGATAAATCTTTAGTAGACAAATATCTTAAATATATTAGAAATAATACTTTTAAAAAGATATTTTTCTCAGGAATACTATTTCCTGGTGCACCAGATGATTTATTATGTTATATTGCAGGAATTAGTAATATTAATCTAAAAGAATTCATAATCTATATACTGCTTGGTAAGCCTTTAACCCTAATATTTTATAGTATCTTTTACATGATACTTTAATATTGACTAAATAGTTTTACCTCTATAAAATAAATATTGGAGTGATAAATATGAACATTAAAGTGACTTCTCTATGTATAGGAGACATTTATCAAAAAACAACAGTAAGAAAAGAATTTAGACCAGGAAAATTTGGCACTGATGTTATCAGTGTTCCTTATAAAGAAAATGCCTTATTAATTAAAGTAGGCAGTGGTTATGTCGATATAGATACTGTCAAAAATGAAAAAGCCTTAAAAGATAGATATAATGAAGTTAATGCTTTAGGAGAATTCCGTAATGGTTGTGGTATTTTAAGAGACACTATTCCTTTTGATGATAATGAAGGACTTTTATATGTAGATTATGAAAGTATAAAAGATACTTCATATGATTCTCCAGCGATTTCCTTTAAAAAATTAAAGAAAGTAAGAGAAAATAATGGAAAAAATATTAATCATAGAAGACGATAAAGTAATTAGAGAAGAATTATCTATTCTTTTAACTAATAACAATTATGCGGTTAGTAATACCACAGATTTTCTTAATATAGAGAAAGTTATAGAAAATATAAAACCGGATCTAATTTTACTTGATATTAATTTACCTAATACAAGTGGCTATGAAGTAATTAAAACAATTAAAAAAGTTACATCTAAACCTGTTATTTTTGTAACTAGTAGAAATACTATAGAAGATGAACTTAAAAGCCTCAAAAGTGGTGGCTACGACTTTATCACTAAACCATATAACAAAGAATTATTGTTACTTAAAATTAGAAGATGTTTAGATGAAGTTAATCCTAAAAATCATAAAGACCTAGTAGTAAATGGGGTAGTATTGGATTTACATTTATCTAAACTTAAATATCAAGACAAAGAAATAGAACTAACTAGAAACGAATTTTTACTAATGTATTATTTATTCTTAAACTATCCTAATATCTTAAGTAAGGATATGTTAATAGAATATTTATGGAATGATCAGTTTTATTTAGATGAGAATATCTTAATAGTAAATATTAATAGATTAAGAAATAAATTAAGAGATATAGGTCTTGATGACTTTATTAAGACAGTAAGAGGTGTTGGTTATAAGTTATGATATTTTTAGAGTATTTAGAAGAAAAGATATTTTTTATCATAATTAGTTTAATTTTTACTTTATTACTTAGTATTTATTTACTACTAATAGGTATTGATTCTAGCGTTGTTATTTTACTCGCAGTACTTATTATTCTTTTTATATTTATATCTTTAATATCTAATTATTTAATTATTAAAAAAAGATATAAGAAAATAGTCAATTTAGTGGATTCTCTAGATGAAAAATATCTAATTAAAGAAGTAATAAAAAAACCTAAAAATTTAGAGAATAGAGCCTATTACTATGCTTTAGATAAATCTTGTAAATCTTTAAATGATAAATTAAGTGAAGTAGAAAATTCTAAGAATGAATATCTTGACTTTTTAGATAGTTTTATTCATGAAATTAAAACTCCAATTGCCGCCTTATCTCTTTATGCTGATAATAATATTGATAAGAAAATAAAAGAAGAAGTCTTAAAAATTAGTAGATTAGTAGATAAAATGCTCTTTTTCTCTAAAAGCGATGTTGTAGAAAAAGACTATTTTATTAAAGAAGTCTCTTTAATAGACTTAGTTCATCCTGTTCTTTTAGAATATAAGAACTATTTACTTAATTATTCATTTAAAGTAGAAGTAAAAGATTTAGATAACTTGAAAGTTTACACTGATATTAAATGGTTAAATTTTATTATAAGTCAAATACTTAGTAACGCTTTAAAATATCAAAATAAAAAGAATCGTCTTATTAGAATTAAAGGTATTAATAACAAGAATAATATAAAACTAGAAATATATGATAATGGTGTAGGAATAAAAGAAAGCGACTTATCTAAAGTCTTTGAGAAAGGCTTTACAGGTAGTAATAGGGCAAAGAAAAACTCTAGTGGTATAGGTCTTTATCTTACGAAAAAATTATGTGATAAACTAGGCCTCGATATAAAAATAGAGTCAGTTTATTTAAAATATACTAAAGTTACTATTACTTTCCCTAAAGGAAATTATTTTCTTACAAAATAATAGTTGTTCCTTTTACTTTAAAATCTTTATAAAACTTAAGCTGTCTTACTAATCTAAATAAAGCTTCATCTTTGCCTTTCGCTTCAAGCATTATATCTATATCTGTATTAAGAGGCTTTAATAGTTTTAGAAATTTTATAAAAGAATTATAATTCAAATAAGTACTATGATTTCTCTTTTGTTTAGTATTTAAGGAGTTAGAAAAATGCATTTTAGGATTTAAATTAGTATTTTCCCATGTCTTTATAATTCTAGGTAATAGTTTATCTATTCTTTCATTTTTTAAATGATTACAACTAAAGTGATGATAATCTAAGACCATAGGAATATTTAACTCTTCACATATTAATAAAGTATCAGTTACGGTATAGGTTTTATCATCATTTTCTAATATTATTAACTTCTTTAACTCTATAGGCAACTTATTAAAATTATCTCTAAATCTATTTAATGCTTCTTCCTTAGTTGGTTTATAACTACCTAGATGTAATACACACTTACCATTTATACCTAATAATTTAAATATTTCTAAGTGAAACTTTAGTATTTCTATACTATTATCGGTAACACTTTTCTTTTCACTAGTTAATAGACAAAATTCGTCAGGATGTGTATCTATTCTAATATTATACTTATTTATAGTTTCCTTTAATTTATTAAAATCATCTTTAAATACTTTCTTATAATCAATATTAACATTTGGATGCGTAAGTAAGGGAAACATAGTATGAGTCATTCTATAGAATTTAATCTTGTTATCATAGTTATATTTTAAGACCTTTTGAAAGTTTTTAAAGTTTAGTTTTATTCTTTTTGTTAGTAAATCTATTCCTTTGTCATTATCATATTTAGAAAACTCTTTAAAAGTTAAATTATGAGAATATATATCTAAAAGAGTTGGGGGATTACCTACATAACCTAAATTTATTTTCATTAAAATTTCACCATTTATAGTTTTAATAATTATTGACTTTTTATACTTTTTATCTATAATAATGTTTAGAAAAAGGAGGAATTTTATTATGAAAGGAACTTTTGATAAAGAAACAATAGAGTTTTCTGTTAGTTTTTATAATCCCTATCAAAAAAATAATTATTTTAATATTAGTTTTGATGAGATATATGGTTTAGGACCAAGTGATTCAAAAGATAGTATCTTTTCTCTTAAAGCAGATAGTCTAGCAAAAGATACAGGAAGTCCACTTAAGTCTGTTACATTTAATAAAATTAATACTGATGAAAGTTTAACTTATGAAGATGCTGTTGAAAAATATATTAAAGATAATTATTTAGAATTTAATAAATTAGAAATGAATGTTGCTCTTTGCTTTTTAGAAAGATATTGTATAGACTATGAAGAAGTAAAAGATGTAAGAAGAAACTATAAAAATAAAACTAGATTATAATGAAAGGAGAACTAGTATGGATAAAGAAAAACTTGCTAAATTAAGAGATTATTATAAAGATGAATTAACTATTATTGGCTTTAATGATTTAGAAGTAGTAAATAATGCTAGTTCTTTTTTTAAGAAAGATTTATTAGATTATTTAAGTGAACTTTTAAGTACTGATGAGTTAAAGACAACAGTAGTAGATGCTTTTTCACCTTTAATGAATAAAACAGAACATATTAATTATTTTTTAAAGAGTAATCTAAGTATTGAAGAGATAAAATTGTCTAAAGTCTATAGTACTGTTTTAACTTTGGAAAAGTTTATGGTAAATAGGCACTTACCTAAAGCATTAGGAAAAATAGGATATTTATCTACTTTTAGAAATCTAATTAATAGAGATGATGATACTACTTGTATAACTTCTTTATTAGAAGAAGCATCTAATCCGATAATAATTTATTCTAGTGGTTATAGTAATTTAAAAAGAGAGATAGATTTTGATGGAGTAAATCCTCCTAATAATATTGATTATACTTTAAGTAAAGTTAAGAGTAAAAAGACATTAAATAAAGTTATGACAGGAGTAGAAAGAAACTTTTATAATATTTTATCTATTAATGATAAAAGTGATATCTATGTATTAAATGCTCCTCTTCCTAATACTTTAGAAGAAGTTAGGAACTTAGTAATCTCTTTTAATGAATCTTTATATAATTTATGTGCTAAATATAAATTAACTTATATAGATAGAAATAGTATAGATAATAATTCTAAATCATTAAGTGAAGAGATAGCGACTGCCATATATATTAATAAATTTATTACAGAAAGAAAACAAGTAAGAGAATATAGTGACTTTGGATATAACTCTAAAGGAGCTTTAGGAGTTATGGATAATGCTTTTAGAGACTTTAGAGAAAAAGAGAGTTTAGCGATGATGAAAGATGGATATGAAAAAGAACATTTATTAGATATTTCTAATGAAGATAAAGATGCTTATGTTGTTTTTGATAAAGTACAAAAGGTATTGACTAAGAAGAAGAGAAAATATAGCCCAAGAGTTGTATAATTAAGATAAACTATTTACAAAATAATATTTATTTGATATATTCTTATTGACGTTTATGCTTAAAACTTAACTTTTTATTTAACTGCATATTAATTTATGCGGGTTTTCTTCGTTTTCAAAGAACTTTACTAATAATTAGAAGGAGGGATAATATGTCTATTAGTAAAGAAGAAATAGTAAAAGAAAAGAAGAAGTTACAGGATGTTTTAGAGAAACTTGATAAAGAGATTAATGAAGCTAGCAGTGATTTGTTCATAAAGGAAGAAGAACTTATTAACTTTAGAAAGCTTAATTACGAGGATAAATCATCTTTTGATAGTGCCGAATTTAATCAAGTAATGGCAAGTGATGAGTTAGAAGCTTTAAGAGTACTTAGTAAAAGAAAGTATTATAAGTCTTTAATTAATATTAAAGATAAGCCTTATTTTGCATCATTCCTCTATAAAGATAATGAAGGTAATACTTATGATATTTATATGGCTTTAACTTATTTAAAAGATGAGAATTATGATAATATTCTTTATGACTGGCGAAGTCCTATTTGCAGTTTGTTTTATGATTATGAAGTAGGGCCTTGTAAATATAGAGTAGATGATTATTTGAATGTTGGTAATCTTCTAAAGAAAAGACAATACATAATTGAAAATAGAAATCTTATTAATGTTTTTGATAATTCTCTAAATATTGATGATGAACTATTACAAAAAGTAATCGCTACAACTGATAATGACAAGATGAAAAATATTGTTAATACCATCCAAGCTGAACAAAATAAAATAATTCGTAATTTAGATGATCATAATTTAATTGTACAAGGTATCGCTGGAAGCGGTAAAACATCAGTTGCCCTACATCGTATTGCTTTCCTTTTATATCGTATCAAAAACTTAAATTCTAGTAATATTTTAATTTTTTCGCCTAATAAGATTTTTTCCGAGTATATCTCTAATGTCTTACCAGAATTAGGAGAAGCGAATACACTAGAGACAACCTTCAGCGATTATTTAAGTTATTTCTTAAAAGAATATAAAAATATTGAAAGTTTTCCATCTTTTATTAGTAAATATTATAAAGGTGATAAAAGTAATGTAGATATTATTAAATATAAACAAAGTAAAGAGATTATTAAAGACTTAGATAATTATATTAGTGCCTTTATAAAGAAATTTAAAGTTATTAATGATATAGAACTAGATAAGATAAATGAAGTTACTAAGGATGAATTAAACTACTTACTTAAAGATAAATATAGTAGATTTCCTTTGGTAGAAAGAATTGAAGAAGCAGCTAAGTATTTATCATTAAAATATTATGGTACTCCTGGTAAGAGAAAAGCACCTATTAGAAAACTGATTAAAGATAATATTAATGCTTCTTTAAATATTAAAGATATTTATAAAGATTTCTTTAAAAGTGATTATGCTAAATATAGGTTAGAGATAAAAAATACTAAAGTAATAGATTATGATGATGCTTTACTAGTATCCTATTTAAAAGGCAAGTTATTTGGTTTTCCCTATAATAACTATATTAAGCAAGTAGTAATAGATGAAGCCCAAGATTATAATTATTTACAATATGTGATTATTAAAGAGATGTTTAAAAAAGCAGACTTTACAATATTAGGAGATGTTAATCAGAATATTAATCCTTATTATAAATATGCTTCTTTAAAAGAGTTAAAAGAGATATTTAATGACAGTAATTATTTAGAACTATTAAAGACTTATAGATCTACTAAAGAAATAATAGAATATACTAATAAGATACTGAATTTAGATTATGTTAATGCCATTAAGAAGAGTAATAATAAAGATGTTATAATTAGAAAGCCTAAAGATATAAAAGAGTCATTGCTTAATGATATAAAAAGTCTTACTAATACATATAAGTCCCTTGCTATCATTACTAAAGAAGATAGAGAAGCAGAACTTATCTATGATTTATTAAAAGATAAACTTAATATTAGTTTACTAACCGAAGAGTCTAAATCATTTATTAAAGATTTAGTAGTAGTTCCAAGTTATATTGCTAAAGGGTTAGAGTTTGATAGTGTCATTATAATAGATAGTGATGAGTCTTTTAAGAAGAATAAATATTTATATTATGTCGCTTGTACGAGAGCGAGAGAGGAGCTTATTATTTATGAGTAAAATATATTTAGATAAAGTAGGTTATGAAAATTATTTAAAGAGCCTTGAAGATATAAAAAAAGAAATAGATGCTAATGCTAAACTTATGAGTATTTATGCTAATGATGATGCTTATGGAGATGGTTGGCACGATAACTTTGCTTATGAAGAGACTATGCATAAGGAAGCAGAACTATTTCAAAAGTATAACAAAAAGAAAAGTATGTTAAAAGATATAGTTATTGTAGATAAGGAATCTAATGGAACAGTTAGTCTTAATATGAAAGTAGAGTTATTATTTATTGATGATGAGACAGTTGAAGAATATATAATAACTGGAGATATTAATAGTAATATAGATGATAATAGTATAACAATAAACAGTCCCTTAGGTTCTGCTATTTATGGTAAAAATGTAGGAGATAAAGTAAGTTATAAAGTTAGGGATAATACTTATAATGTAGAGATATTAGGGATAGAAAATTGCAGTTAAAATAATCTTTCTAAAAATTAATAGATGTGCTAGAATAAAATAAAAAAACAGGAGGAGTTAATTTATGTTTGGCAAAAAGAAAAAGAATGCTGTTGATGCTAGAGATAACAACGATTCACAAGAAAAATATACTATGAAAGAAAGATATAATGCTGAAGATTTATATTTGGCAAGATTAAAATGGGTTTCAAGTGATAATGTAGATTTTTCTGGACCTATGAATAAAGAAACAGAAATAAAATATCTTTTTGAAAAAGAAGGAGAGAGATATAAAGAAATTTTTACAGGTTTTGAAGCTGATATAATTGAAGAACACTTTAATTTACCATATGTTATAGATATTGTACCTTTAACTGAAGTTCATGAAAAATTTAAAGGAACAAAGTTTCCTAGATTAGGAATGTTAACATTATTTAATGAAGTTAATAAAAAAGAAAAGCAAGAAGAACGAAGTTTTCAAAAGAGATTGGAGAGTGATAATAAGTGAACTTATTTGATTATCAAGAATTAATAGATGACAAGCCAATGCATATAGCTACTGTAAATAGTAAGAATAATCCAAATTTAGCAGTAGCATCAGATGTTAGAGTTATAGAAAAAGATAATATTATAATATCAGTTAATGAAATGGTTCATACAGAGGAAAATATTGAATATAATCCTAATGTTGTCCTTACTGTTTTTGATAATGATTATAAAGGTTTAAGAATATTTGGTAAAGCTAATTACTATACTGATGGTAAATACTATGATTTTTGTATGAAAACGTTTTTTGGTAATGGTGAAGTTACACCGTTTGGTGCTACTAAGCCTAAAGGTGCTATTGTAGTTAATGTAACAAGAGTTGAGAAATTAGTTTAAGATACTTTAATATAGGTATCTTTTTAATTTTTAGAGCAAAAAAATGTTTCTCGTTAATTATATATATGAGGAGGAACATTTATGAGCATGAAAAAAGTTGGCTCAATAGAAGTGTATGAGCTTGATGAAAATTTAGACAAATATACTAGGAAAGAAAGGGAAGAGTATATAAATGAACTCTTTAAACAAGAGTATCAGGGCAAAGAAATATCTTATCTTCTGAATGGGGAAGAGATAAAGGCTTTGATTAATCAAACAACAAGAAAGAATTTTAGGGCATACCAACATTCAGGAAAATATGAAACAAATAAATCATACCGTACTAGACAGAATATTGTATTTAGTGGAGATTATATTGATATGGTGTCGAATACATTATATGATTTTTCTAAAGATGAGCATAAAAAGTATCAAAAAGGACATCATTACGATAATAAGTGGCACTATTTTTATAAGATTATTAAATGTAATGATTGTTTCTTTTATGTTATTATTGACATACTTGAAAGAAATGGTAATTATTATATTTATAATACAAAATTAAAAGAAGTGGATGCCCAAGCATTAAGACCAGGTATGATACCCACTTCTTCTGCTACTAATATATCATAAGCACTAAATAATATGCAAGAAAAATAAAAGAAGTGAATGCCCCAGTATTATGCCGAGGTGTGATATCCACTTCTCTTACTACTAATATATCATAAGTACTAAATAATATGCAAGTAAAATTTAAAGAAATTAAAGAGGTGTTAATCCCGTTACAAGAAGTAACAGAATAAAATAACCACCTCTTCTATTGACAATATATCATCATTTGCAGATTATATGCAAGAAAAAATTAAAAGAAGTGGATTCCCCAGCTATAAACCGAGGTTATACACCCACTTCTCCTACTACTAATATATCATAAGTACTAAATAATATGCAAGAGAAATTTGAAAAATAAAGAGGCGACGTTCCCGTTACAAATGTAACAGAATGAAATTATCACCTCTTCTACAAATAATATACATTAATATTAGTTAATAATCAATAATTTTAATGCATAAAGCTAATTTTTTTGATATTCTATTATTGGGTGAAATTTATGGAGAAAATATTAATTGTAGAAGATGATGAAACTTTAAGAGATGAGCTATCTAATTTATTATCTAATTCTGGATACGAAGTATTAATACTAACATATTTTAAAAACAGCAAAGAAGAAATTATAAAACAAAATCCTGATTTAATTCTTTTAGATATTAATATACCTTATTTAAATGGAGAAGCTCTACTTAAAAGTCTCCGTGATGATAATAAAAATATATCTGTTATTATGCTAACTAGCAGTAATAAAACTATCGATGAAGTACTATCTATTAGTTATGGTGCAGATGATTATATTACTAAGCCATATAATCCTACCATCCTCTTACTTAGAATTAATAATATCTTTAAAAGAATGAAAAAAAGTTTTGATTATTTAGAATATAATGATTTAAAGATTTATCCTAATAAAGGAATTATTATAAAAGATAATGAAGAAATATATATAACTAAAAATGAAATGTTAATCTTTACCTACCTTTTAAATAATCGAGGTAGTATTGTAAACCGTGATGATTTAATGAGTTATTTATGGAATAGTGATGAATATATAAATGATAATGCTTTAACTGTTAATATCAGTAGACTAAGAGCTAAACTTGCTGATATTGGTTATGATAATGTTATTATTACAAGAAAAGGAGAAGGTTATTTATTAAAATGAAACTATCCACATATTTAAAAGACAAACTTTATGCTTTCATTATCTTTATCACTTATATAATTGTCTTAATTCTATTTTTAATTGCCTTAAAACTTTCTAGTAGTATAATTATCTTTATCACCGTTTTTACCACCATTATCTTTTTTATCATATTATTTTATGATTATTTTAGAAAAAGGAAATTCTATTTAGAACTTTTAGAAAAGTTAGATAATTTAGATCAAAAATATCTTTTAATAGAAATGCTCCTTGAACCTAACTTTTTAGAAGGCAAAATCCTTTATCAAGTCTTAGATGAAGTAAATAAAAATGAACATGATTTAATAAGCGAATTAAAACAAAAAGAACAAGACTTCAAAGAGTATATAGAACTTTGGATCCATGAAGTTAAACTTCCTCTTGCAAGCCTTACTTTAATGAATAGAAAAGATAAAAATACTTTAAGAGAATTAAAGAGAATAGAGGATGATGTTGAACAAATTCTTTATTATGTAAGATGTGAAAATGCCAATAATGATTATTTAATTAAAGAGTGGAATCTTGATACTATTATAAAAAATGTAGCATTAAGAAATAAAGATGATTTACTTGCCTTAGGAATAGACTTTAAAGTAGACAATTGTAATTTAAAAGTATTAACAGATTCTAAATGGTTAGAATTTATTATTAATCAAATTGTTAGTAATAGTATTAAATATAAAAAAGATAAAGGTTCTGTTATTGAAATAAATGGTGAAGACTTTGAGGATTATGTTACTATTACTATCTATGATAATGGTAAAGGTATTAGTAAAAGTGATTTACCAAGAGTTTTTAATAAGACTTTTACAGGTAATAATGGTAGAGTTAATAGTTCTAAATCTACAGGTATGGGACTTTATTTATGTAAAGAGTTATGTAATAAGTTAGGACATAAAATAGAGATTGATTCCAAAGCAGATGAATATACTAAAGTTATTATTACTATTTATAAGAAAGATTTTTATAATGTATCTTAATTTTATTGATAAATGGTTGTTTTTGCATTAGAATATATTTAAAATTTTGTTTTGGAGTGATTTGTGTGGATAGTATTCAAATAGAAAATATTAAAGAAATTGATTATTTAAAAAGTATATTAGATAGAATAAAAGCCCATGGGATTGATGTTAGTAACTATTATAATGAATTAGATACTATAATTGATAATTATGAAAAGCATAAAAAAAGTGAGTTAAATATACCTGAAGAAAAGTTGCATTTAACTGTGAATGTTGATAGCAAATATGAGCTTAGTATTAACCTTAATTTTCTTCATAATAAACTAAATTGGTGTACATTATTTTTATCTCTTATGGATATAACTGAAAATTGGGATTTAGATATTAGTATAGATGAAACATTTTATTCAATATACAATAATGTAGAAAATATCCTTGAGTATATTTATGATGTAGATATTCAAGAAAAAGTAATTATTAAATATTATGATTTAATCTTAAAAAAGATACTAAAAGATTATAAAGACAATAAGTATGATTATTTAGAAGAATATAATAATTTAAAGAAAAATAGTTATTTAAAAGACAGTGTTATGAGGTTTTTGAAGAACAAAAATATAATATTTGATAAAAATATAAACTGTTATAACTTAAAAGATATTATAGAAAGAGTTTATGTTACAGATAATAAAGAAGAAATAGTTATAGACGAAGAATTTAAAAATGATATAGTAGAGGTTAATGATGTAAGTGGTGTAAATAATTTACTTTTTTCTATTAAAAACTTTTATAATACTATTATTAATAATAAGCAAGCTATAGTATTGAAAAATATTGGTAGCTTAAAAAGAAAAAAGAAAATTTTGAACTATTTTTGTAAAAATTATTTAATAAAGCGTTTTGGATTAACAAAGGATTATTTTGAGGAAGAAAATGTAGATTTCTCATATTTTGGTAATTTTTATACAATGAAGAAAGTTGTACATAAAATACATGAGTATGAGTCTAAAGATAGAATAATCAGTTCATTAGACCAAGACAGTTTAAGTAGTTATACGATTTATAGGATTATAAACAAGAATTTCAGTTATATAGATTTTAAAGGTTTAAATTTAAGTTCTATAGATTTTACTGATGTTAATCTTTTTAATTCAGATTTAAGTGGAACAAAAGCAAGAATAGACCCACAAAGAGTTGATGATATTAAATGGTGTTATTTAGAAGGGTGCTATGTAATTAATGATTTTAATGGATATTCTAATGATAGAATGCCTATTTTACTTGGTACAATTTTAGTAAATAGTTTTGACGAAATTTTTGGATTAGAACTAAAACTGAGGTTAGGTATGGATATAAGTCATATTTGTGAATATAAGACTTCTAATTATTACACTAAAGCAGCTTTTATAAAAGATGATTGTTGTATCGATGAGCAAAAAAGATTAAGTATTACAAAAAAGTAAGGTTCTGTAAGGTTAAACGAACGACAAATGACATAAATAGTAGTATATTTCTATACAAGGAGGAGAAAGGTTGAAAATAAAATGACAAAATTATGACACGACAAAAACCGTCAATGAAGAC